>DATIYD010000406.1:0-10531 GCA_035517975.1 Thermoleophilia bacterium
CCGCAGGCCTCCGCATAGGGCGCGATCACGCCGCGGATGCGGTCGCAGATGAAGCTCGCCGGCGCCGCGGCCGCGCCGCGTCGCGTCGCCAGGTTCTCGAGCAGGCGATCGAGCGCCTCGCGCACGTCGGGCCGCGCCCAGTAGTAGCGCACCCGGTCGCTCGGGCCGAAGGCCGCCTGGTCGCGCTGCGCGTCGCTGCCGTCGGCGGCGTAGGGACGCCAGTGGGCCGGGTCGTCGGCGAGGGCGCGCTCGAGGGTCTCGCGCAGGCGTGAGAGGCCGGCCGCGCCGGCGCCGAGCAGCTCGACCTCGTCGCGCTCGAGCTCGAGCACGGCCTCGCTGAAGGCGTGCGTGAGCGCCGGCCCGACCTTGAGCACGGCGAAGTGGTCGGAGACGAGGCTGGCCAGCGCGGCGGCCGGCTGGTAGTCGGTCGAGTGCGCCTCGAAGAGAAGCGGGCGCTGGTGCTCGAGCCAGTCCACCAGGGCGCGCGCCTTCGCCCGGTCGTACGCGTAGACGGACTCGCTGCCGAACTCCACGCCGGGCTGCACGACCAGGGCGATCACGCGGTCCCAGGCCGCCCCGAGGCCGCGAGCCGAGAACTCCGCACCGGTGAGCTCGAGCGTGCGCGCCGCGTGCTGCGGGCTCGTGACGGCCGGGGCCGCGGAGCCGGCCGTCTCGCCGCCGGGCACCGGCACCTCGGTGCCGACGACGTAGAGCGGGGGCGGGCTGCCGGCAGGCAGCCCGCCCCAGGCGGCTTCGGCCACCTCGGCGAGCTCGCCGGTGCGTCGCGCGGCGAGGGCGTCGTCGGGCGGCGAACCGGGTGCGCCCGGATCGCCGCCCAGCCGCATGCTCGCGTCGAGGTGGATCTTGGTGTAGCCGGCCAGCACGCAGTCGCGCACCAGGTCGCGCGCCTTTGCCATCGCCGCCTCGGCGGGACCGGCGCGCCACGGGTGCGGCCCCAGGTGGTCGCCGCCCAGGACCACGTGGGCGCCGTCGAAGCCGGTCTCGCCCGCCACCTCGGCGACGAAGCGGCGAAACCCGGCCGGCGTCATGCCGGTGTAACCGCCGTCCTGGTTGACCTGGTTGCAGGTCGACTCGATGCAGACGAGCGAGCGATCGCTTGCGGCCCGGGCCATGGCCGCCTCGAGCACGAAGCGCTCGGCCGAGCAGATGGAGTACAGGCCGGCGCGCCGGCCGGCCCGGTTCGACGCCACCATCTCGAGGAGCACATCGGTGGTCGTGCGGCCGTTGGGCAGCGGGTCTGACATCCGGGCCTACCTCCGTCTGGCCACGGTCACGTGGCGCCCTCGAGGGCGGCCCCGGACAAGAGCCACTCGGCCGCCGCCGACGCCTCGGCGCGTGTCGCCTGGGCCTCGACGCCGCCCAGGGCCCGTGTCGAGAGCGAACCGCACGCGGCGCCGAAGGCCAGGCTGCGGGCGAGGTCGCGGGTCTCAAGCCAGGCGCACAGAAAGCCGGCCGCGAAGCCGTCGCCGGCGCCGACCGTGTCGCGCACCTCGACCGGGAAGGCCGGCACGCTGGTCGTCGTCCCGGACGACCACGCGACGGCGCCCGCGTCGCCCAGCTTGACGACCGGCAGCGTGCCGGTCGAGGCGAGGCGGGCGAGGGCCGGCTCGAGGCCGCCGCTGCCGCCCGTCAGCGCCATCGCCTCGCGGCGGTTGGCGAAGAGGATGTCGACGGCCGGCAAGACCGCGAGAAGGCCGTCCCACCGGCCGGCGGGGTCGTCGTTGCAGTCGAGCGAGGTAGACAGGCCGGAGGCGCGCGCCTCGTCGAGCAGGGCCCGGATGCCGGTGGCGAGCCTGGGCTGCAGGAAGAACGACGTCACGTGCAGGTGGCGAGCGCGGCGCAGCAGCGTGCCGTCGATCATGGCCGCCTCGAACAGCGCGATGCTGCCGGGCGCCGTGAGGATGGCGCGATCGCCGCGCGCTGGTCCCACGAGCGACACGCTGAGTCCGGTAGCCTGCTCGTCGCGCACGACGACGCCGCCGACGTCGACCTGCCGGGCGGCGAGCGCGCTGCGCACGTAGCTTCCGGCGTCGTCGTCGCCGACGATCGAGGCAAGGGCGGTGCGCAGGCCGAGACGGGCGGCGCCGCAGGCGACGATGCCGGCGGAGCCGCCCACCGTCAGCACGGCCTCAGCGACGAGTCGTTCGCTCTGGTCGCCGCCCAGCTCGGGCGGCACGCCGGTGAGCACCACGTCGGGATTGAGGTCGCCGGCGACGAGCAGGTCGAACGGGGGCGCGACCCGCTCGTCGCCGGCGACCTCGCCCGGCGTGGTCACCGCAGCGCCTCGGGCAGCGCGTCGCGATGGGCCGCCAGCATCTCGTCGACCAGCTTCACCGTGTCGGCGACCGAGAGCGTCGCGGCCGCGTTGGGGTCGAGCAGGACCGCCTGCAGCACGTGGTCGCGGCGCCCCTCGAGGGCGGCGCGCACCGTGAGCTCGGCCACGTTCAGGAAGGTCCGGTCGAGCGCGGCGCACTGTGGCGGCAGGTCGCCCACCGCCACCGGGTGCACGCCCCGGGCATCGAGCCCGCAGGGGACCTCGACCGCCGCGCCGTCGGGCAGGTTGCCGATCAGCCCGCGGTTGGGCACGTTGCCGTAGATCTCGCGCTCGGTGCCGGTGACCAGGGAATGGACGATGAGCGACGCGTACTCGAGGCTGCGCTCGATCTCGAACGGCTCGCCGGCCGCCAGCATGCGTTTCTCCTCTTCGTAGAGGCCGATGTTCTCTTCGCTGCGGGCGATGTACTCGCGGACCGGTATCCGCAGGCGAGCGATCTCGGCGTCGCTGCGCATGAACCACGGCACGTACTCGGCGAAGTGCTCGCTGGATTCGGTGGGGAAGTAGCCGAACAGCTTGTAGATCTGCACCCGCACGTGGCGGCCGAGCCCGTCGGGGTCGGCCGCGATGGCCTCGTCCAGGGCGGGGTAGAGATCGACGCCGTCCCGCTCGAAGCGCAGCACCCAGGCCATGTGGTTCACGCCGGCCCCGGCGAAGGTGACCTCGTCGAAGGGCACGCCCACGTACTCCGCGATCTGGCGGCTCGTGTTCTGGATGGAGTGGCAGAGGCCGACGATCTTCTTGTGCGGTGAACCGGCGTCGTAGGCCCAGACGTTCATGGCCATCGGGTTGGTGTAGTTCAGCAGCCAGGCGTCGGGGCACAGCTCGGCCATGTCGCGGCCGATGTCGAGAAGCACCGGGATCGTGCGCAGGGCGCGAAACACGGCGCCCACCCCGAGCGTGTCGCCGATGGTCTGGCGCAGGCCGTACCTCTCGGGGATGTCGAAGTCGAGGCGGGGGTACAGGTCGACGCCGTCGCGTTCGAAGCGCAGCACCCAGGCCATGTGGTTCACCCCGGCGCCGGCGAAGGTGACCTCGTCGAAGGGCACCCCGACGTACTCCGAGATCTGGCGGCTCGTGTTCTGGATGGAGTGGCAGAGCCCGACGATCTTCTTGTGCGGCGAGCCGGCGTCGTAGGCCCAGACGTTCATCGCCATCGGGTTGGTGTAGTTCAGCAACCAGGCGTCGGGGGCGAGCTCGGCCATGTCGCGGCCGATGTCGAGGAGCACCGGGATCGTGCGCAGGGCGCGAAACACGGCGCCCACCCCCAGCGTGTCGCCGATGGTCTGACGCAGGCCGTACCTCTCGGGGATGTCGAAGTCGAGACGGGTGGCGGCGATACCGCCGACCTCGATCGTGTTGATGGCGAAGTCGGCGCTGTCGAGGGCCGCGCGACGATCGAGATGGGTCTCGATCGTCGCGCGAGCGCCGACGGCGCCGTTGGTCCAGCGCGCCATGGCCGCGGCGGTCTCGAGGCGCTCCGCATTGATGTCGTGCAGGACGATGGTCGCGTCGGCCAGCTCGGGGAAGGCCAGGATGTCGCCGAGCAGGTTGCGCGTGAACTCGACGCTCCCGGCGCCGATGAAGACGATCCTGGTCATGTCCCACCCTTTCGCCGTGTGAGCGATAGTGTCGCAAATCGTGGCCAAACGAGCAATCCCGAAAAGCGTTCGTTCCTCCACCCGGCGGCCTCTCCCGTGCCGCGCGCTTGACGCTTGCGGGGTCTCGCAAAAGGACTATGATGCGTGTGTTCCATGATACGGAGTGACGTTCCGCAATGCGGAACGCCACTCGGCATCGTGCTCCTCACTGCCGGCGAGGAAGGGTCGTATGGGGAACGCGGATGAGGGCGCCGACCTTGGGCGCCTGGCGTACAAGCTACGGCGAGGCACCATCGCGACGCTGTGCCGCGCCCAGGCGGGGCATCCGGGCGGCTGCCTGAGCGTCGCCGAGATCCTGACCGCCCTGTATTTCAAGGTCATGCGCCTCGACCCCGCGAACCCCGGCTGGGAGGACCGCGACAGGTTCGTCCTTTCCAAGGGCCACGCGGCGGTGATCTACTATGTCGCCCTCATGGAGCGCGGCTACTTCCCGGCCGAGACGCTCGCCACCTACGACGAGATCGACTCGATCCTGCAGGGTCATCCCGACATCCGCACGCCCGGCGTCGACGTGGCCTCGGGCTCCCTGGGCCAGGGGCTCTCGGCGGGCGTCGGCATGGCGCTCGGCGCCCGGCTCGACGGGCGCGACGACGTGCGCGTCTACGTGCTCCTGGGCGACGGTGAGCTGCAGGAGGGCCAGGTCTGGGAGGCCGCGCTGACCGGCGCCAAGTTCGGGCTCGACTCGCTCCTGGCGATCGTCGACGACAACCACGTCCAGCTCATGGGCGACACGGCGGCGATCATGCCGGTCGAGCCCATCCCCGACAAATGGCGGGCCTTTGGCTGGAACGTGATCGAGTGCGACGGCCATGACATCGCGGCGATCGTGAGCGCCTGCGAGGCGGCCAGGGCCGTGAAGGGGCGGCCGAGCGTGATCGTCGCCCAGACCGTCAAGGGCAAGGGCGTCTCGTTCATGGAGAACACGCATCTGTGGCACGCGGCCCTGGTCTCCGAGGAGCAGGAAGAGCGAGCTCTGGCCGAGCTGTGCGCCCTGGAGGCGGCGCACGATGCCTGAGCTCGTGGCCCAGCGCGACGCCTTCGGCGAGGCCCTGGTCGAGCTCGGCGGGCGCAACGAGCGGGTCGTCGTGCTCGACGCCGACCTGGCGTCGTCCACCAAGGTGAGCCTGTTCGCGGCCGCCTACCCCGACCGCTTCTTCCAGATGGGCGTCACCGAGCAGAACATGATGGGCGTGGCGGCCGGTCTTGCCAGCATGGGGTTCGTCCCCTTCACGAGCACCTTCGCCTGCTTTGCCGCCAAGCGCGCGCTCGACCAGATCAGGATCTCGATCGCCCAGCCGCGGCTGCCGGTGGTCGTGGTCGGCGCCTACGGCAGCCTGCTCGTCGGCAAGAACGGCAAGAGCCATCAGGCGGTGCAAGACGCGGCGATCATGCGTGCCATGCCGAACATGACCGTCGTGGCGCCCGGCGACGGCGTCGAGGCCGCCAAGGCGGTGTTCGCCGTCGCCGGGTGCGGCGGTCCCGTATACCTGCGTCTCACGCGCGACCCGTGCCCGGTCGTCTTCGGCGACGACTACGACTTCGAGATCGGCCCCGCGGTGGTCGTCCGCGAGGGCTGCGACGTCACCGTCATGACCACCGGCATCATGGTGGGACGCGCCGTCGAGGCGGCCGAGACCCTGCGGGCCGAGGGCATCGGCGTCCACATCCTGCACGTGCCGACGCTCAAGCCGCTCGACGTCGAGTCGATCGTGGCCGCCGCCGAGAAGACCGGCCTGGTCGTCACGGCCGAGGAGCACACCATCATCGGCGGGCTCGGCGGCGCCGTGGCGGAGACGCTCGGCGAGCACCGGCCCACGCCCATGAAGCGCGTCGGCATCGCCGACGTGTACAGCGAGTCGGCGGGCAACGACGCCCTGCTCGAGAAGTACGGCCTCACCGCCGCCCACATCGCCCAGGCCGCCCGCGCGCTCGTCGAGCAGCGCACGGCTGCAACGTAAAGCACGTCGGTAAGGAGGAGACGCATGGCAGTTCTGCCTACGAGCCAGCCGGATCTCTTTTTCGAGGATTCCGCGGTCGGTCGCCTGTTCAGTGAGCTCTGGGAGGCCGACGACGCAGCGATCGACGCCATCCTCGCCGAGTACGGCATCCCCTCGCCCTGCGAGTGGACCAAGCCCGGCAGCTACATCCAGACGACCATCCGCCACCGGGTCGAAGAGGAACGGCGCAAGAACGACATCGTGCTCATTCCCGTGGGCTGCACCGAGAACCACGGCCGGCACACCGTCACCTCGATGGACACGCTCTTCGTGAGCCAGATCTGCGAGGCGGTGCGCCGCCAGGGCGTCAAGGGCGGCGCCCCGGTGTCGGTCGCCATCCCGCCGCTCATGTACGGCGGCCATCCCTACCATCATCTCGGCATGCCGGGCACCGTCATGCTGCGCGAAGAGGTCGTCGAAGAGACGCTCGTCGACGTCATGCTGGGCCTCTGGAACGACGGCTTTCGCAAGCAGATCATCGTCAACAACCACGGCCACCTGTGGATGCTCGAGACGGCCCTGCACAAGTTCCTCAAGCGCTACCAGCTCCCCGGCCTGTTCCGGGTCATCGACTGGCACCGCTCGGTCAAGGACTTCTTCCGCACCAAGGACATGGGCGGCGCCTGGGACACGCCCTTCATCCATGCCGACGAGGCCGAGACGTCGGTCGGCCTGCTGTTCTTCCCCGAGATGGTCGATATGGCCTACACGGTCGAGACCGAGACCAAGCAGTACCTGCCCAGCGGCGTCTTCAACAACTCGGTCGACGGCATGAACCGGCCACAGCGCTGGTCCGAGGGCGAAGGTCACTTCGCCATCGAGTTCTTCGGCACGCCCGAAGGCGTGGTCGGCAAGCCGACGCTCGGCGACGCCGAAAAGGCCAAGCGTCCCGTCGCGGCGATCTGCAAGTACCTCACCATGATCTGCGACGACATCCTGAAGGCGTTCCCGCCCGGCACGGTGCCGCCCGTCGAGGAGACCACGTTCCGGTCGGCGGCCGACATGGAGCCGTTCCTGCGCGAGCCCGGCAGCCCTGGCTGGAAGCCCGTCACGGCGCTGCCCATCCTGGGCCAGCACTAGAGCGGGAAGACCGGCAGGCGAAGCGAGCGGGGTGACGCCGATGGACGAGATCGACGCGGCGCGTCGGCCCGGCGACGCCGACGGCCTCGGCGCGCCGCTCGAGCAGGCTCGCGACGGCGAGGAGTCGCCGGTGCGCAGCGTGTCACGCGCCGTGGCCATCCTCGATCAGTTCTCGCTCGAACGGCCGGAGCTGACGTTCACCGAGATCAGCTCCGGCATCGGCCTGACCAAGAGCACGACGCACCGCCTGCTCGGGGCGCTGCGTCACGAGGAGATGATCGAGTACGACCGGGCCAGCCGGCGCTACCGGCTCGGCCTGCGGGTGTTCCGCCTGGGCAGCGTCGTCTCCAAGACGATGGAGCTCGCCACGCGCTCCGACGCGCTGCTCGAGGAGCTCGCCGAGGAGACCGGCGAGACGGCCTTCGTGGTCGTGCCCGACGGCGACCAGTCGCTGTGCATCAGGCGTTTCGACGCGCGCAGCGGGCTGCGCGTGCTGTTCCTCGAGGTCGGCAAGCGTCAGCCTTTCAACTGCGGGGCCGCGCCGCGCGTGCTGCTGGCGCATTTCCCGCAGCAGCGCTGGGAGGAGATCCTCGCCCACCACGTCCGGACGATGACCGAGCACTCCCTGGTCGGCCGCGCGGCGCTCGAGCGCGACCGCGACCAGATCCGCGGGCTGGGCTACGCGGTCAGCCGCGAAGACGTCACGCTGCACGCCTGCGCGGTGGGCGCGCCGGTGCGCGATCACACCGGCCAGGTGATCGCCGCGGTGAGCCTCTCCGGCATCGAGCAGCGCTTCGGCCCCGAACGCCTGCCGATGCTGATCGAGGTCATCGTCGCGGCCGGTCTGGAGCTCTCGCACAGGCTCGGCCACGGGGCCGGCGTCGCGGGGAGACGGCCGGTGGTGCCGGCAGGCGCGGCGGACGGCCGGCGATGAGCTGGAAGGCCTGCCTTGCGACCTCGTCCGGGCCGACCGGCTTCGGCCCCCTGCTCTACGCCGGCCGTGTGCGCGAGTGCGTCGCGGTCTCGCGCGAGCTGGGCTTCGAGGGCATCGAGATCAGCATGCGCAGCCCGGCCGAGCTCGAGCGCCGCGAGCTCGAGGCGCTGCTGCGCGACGCGCGCCTCGAGCTCGCGGCGCTCGCCAGCGGCCGGGTCTACCTGCAGGACGGCCTCTCATTGTCTGACCCGGACGAGGCCGGCCGGGCCGCGGCCGTGGCGCGCATCGGCGAGCTCGCCGAGTACGCCGCGGCGTTCGGCGCGCCGGTGATCGTCGGCCTCGTGCGCGGCGGCCGGCCGGCCGACGGCGACCTGGCAGCCGCCCTGGAGCGGTTCGAGGACAGCATGCGCGAGTGCGCCGACCGCGCCGCCGGTCTCGGCACCGGCTTCGTGATCGAGGCCATCAACCGCTACGAGACGGCCCTGCTGCATACGGCGGCCGAGACGCTCGCCGCGGTCGAGCGCATCGGCCGGCCCAACGTGGGCGTGCTCCTCGACGCCTTCCACATGAACATCGAGGAGGTCTCGATCGCCGGGGCCATCCGGACCGCCGGTCCGCGCCTCGGCCACTTCCACCTGGTCGACAGCAACCGGCACGCCGCCGGCCTCGGCCACCTCGATCTCGGCGAGATCGCCGCGGCCCTGAGCGACGCCGCCTACGGCGGCTGGCTCTCGGCCGAGGTGCTGCCGCTGCCCGACGACCGGGCCGCGGCCGAACAGGCGCGCCGCAGCGCCGTTGCCATGAGCACGTCAGTGTCAGTACGACAGAGCTGAAAGGGGCGAAGGAATGAGCGAAAGCGAAGCCACCCAACCGGGCCAGGCTACGGCCCTGGCCGATATCCCCGGCACCATGAAGGCACTCATCCTGCACGGGCCCAACGACTTCTCGATCGAGACGGTGCCGACGCCCCAGCCCAAGGGCGACGAGGTGCTGTGCCGCGTCAAGGCCGTCGCCATCTGCGGCACCGATCCCAAGATCGTGGCCGGCAAGTTCCCCGGCATGTGGCCGCCGAGCTTCCCCGCCCTGATCGGTCACGAGTGGGCCGGCGAGGTCGTCGCGCTCTCCGACGACCTGAAGGCCTCGCAGAAGGTCGCCGCCAAGTACGCCGTCGGCACGAGGGTCGCCGGCGAGGCGCACAAGGGCTGCGGCATCTGCCAGAACTGCATGACCGGCCACTACACCGTGTGCCTGAACTACGGCGACAACGCCTCCGGCCACCGCCACTACGGCTTCACCTCGCCGGGCGCCTACGCCGAGTACATCGTCAGCTCGGTGAAGTCGGCGACGCCGTTCCCCGACAACCTCACCTACTACGACGCCGCCATGCTCGACTCGGCCGGGGTCGCCCTGCACGGTGTGCAGCGCGGCCGGGTGACGACCGGCGACGCCGTGCTGGTGACCGGGCCCGGCGCGGTCGGGCAGTTCTCGTTCCAGTACTCGCGCGCCTCGGGCGCGCGCATGGTCATCATGATCGGCCGCGGCCCGCGCCTGCAGTTCGCCGCCGACATGGGCGCCGTGCCGGTCGACTACGAGAAGGTCGACGACCCGGTGGCCGCCGTCATGAAGCTGACCGGCGGCGTCGGCGTCGACTGCGCGGTCGAGTGCGCCGGCACGCAGCAGGCCATCGACTGGGCGGTCGCCTGCACCCGCAAGGCGGGTCGCATCGTCATGGCGGGCCTGCCGACCGACAAGATCACGATCCCCTGGGGACCGATGACGCTCGCCGAGCTCGATGTGCTCGGCGTGCGCGCCAACCCCAACACGGCCGCGCCGGCGCTGGCGCTCATGGCCAACGGCGCCGTCACTACGAAGGGCATCCACACCCACACGTTCCCCCTCGACCAGTTCGGCGAGGCGCTGGCCACGTTCGTCGAGCGGCGCGACGGCGCGATGAAGGTCGTGATCGAGCCCTGAAGCTGGCCAAGGGGATCCGCTCGCAACGGCCCAGCCTTAGGACAGGACATCTGAGAAAGGACGGAGCACGATGACCGAAGCAACGGCAGCCAAGGGCAAGGTCTTCAACGTCAGGGACGTCGAGTTCAAGGCGAACCCGCCCAAGCACGAGGTGACGCGCGGCTGGCCGCTCGTCAATCCCAAGACCTGCCCCGGCGCCCAGCTCGAGTTCCACATCACCGAGATCCAGCCCGAGGGCGGGGCGCTCGACGACGTGCACGAAAAGGAAGACCACGTCTTCTTCGTGCTCTCCGGTCGCGCCATGGCCAAGGTCGGCGACGACGACTTCCTGGTCGAGCAGGGCGACGCGCTGTACGTGCCCAAGGGCATGGTCCACAACTTCCGTATCCAGGGCGGCGAGGTGTTCCGCATCGCGGTGGTCTTCGCCCCCGCGCGCGACATCTGGGGCTGATCGCCCAAAAGCGAGGGTCGGCCGCCGGCGGGGGCCGCCGGCCGGCCCTCCCCTTCGCTCCCCCCGGCGGGCCAGGCG
>DATIYD010000407.1:0-4645 GCA_035517975.1 Thermoleophilia bacterium
GCCGCCGCAAACGTCGCAGACGCCCTCGACCCTGGGCGGGTCGAAGACGACGTTGTAGCCGCGGCCGCACGAACGGCAGGCGCGCCGGCCGGCGAGACGCTGCACGAGCTCTTCCTCGGGCACGTCGATCAGCAGCACGAACCGCAGGGCCCGCCCGGCGCCGGCGAGCATCTCGTCGAGCGCCGCCGCCTGCTCGAGCGTGCGCGGGAACCCGTCGAGCATGAAGCCGCCGGCCGTGTCGGGCTCGCCCAGCCGCTCGCGGATGATGCCGATCACGACCTCGTCGGGCACGAGCTCGCCGGAGTCCATGAAGCGCTTGGCGGTGCGGCCGAGCTCGGTGCCGGCCTTGACCGCGCCGCGCAGGATGTCGCCCGTGGAGATGTGGGGCAGGTCGAACGCCGGCGCGATGCGCTCGGCTTGCGTGCCCTTGCCCGAGCCCGGGGCGCCCAGCAGGACGATGTCGAGGGGAGCCCCGGCCATGCTACTTGAGGAAGCCCTCGTAGTGGCGCATGAGCAGCTGGGCCTCCATCTGGCGCATGGTATCGAGCGCGACGCCGACCACGATCAGGATGGACGTACCGCCGAAGTAGAAGGGCACGTTGAACGCCCGGTTCAGGGCCCAGGGCAGCACCGCCAGGGCGGCCAGGAACAGCGCGCCGGGCAGGGTGAGCCTGGTCAGGATGCGGTCGAGGAACTCGGCGGTGGGCCGCCCGGGCCGCACGCCGGGCACGAACCCGCCGTACTTCTTGAGGTTGTCGGCCTGGTCGATCGGGTTGAACGTCACGGCCGTGTAGAAGTAGGTGAAGAGGATGATGAGCAGCGCCTCGCCGACGATGTAGAGGACGGAGCTCGGCCCGAAGGCGCGCGAGAACCAGCTCGTCTGGCCGCCCGGCAGGAACTGCGCGATGGTCGGCGGGATCAGCATGACCGAGGCGGCGAAGATCACCGGGATCACGCCGGCCATGTTGACCTTGAGCGGGATGAAGGTGCTCGTGCCGCCCATCATGCGACGCCCGACGATGCGTTTGGCGTACTGCACCGGGATGCGGCGCTCGCCGGTCGTGATCCACACGACGCCGACGATCACGGCGAGGGCGATGATCACGAAGGCGATCTGGGCGGCCAGGGTCATCGAGCCCTCAAAGAACTTGGCCGCGCCGCCCGGCAGTCGCGAGATGATGCTGATGAAGATGAGGATCGACATGCCGTTGCCGATGCCGCGCGCCGTGATCAGCTCGCCGATCCACATGACGGCTGTCGCGCCCGCGGTGAGGGTGAACAGGATCAGCGCGAACTTCGTGGCCGTCAGATCGGGCAGCGCGTGGTAGGTGCGAAACAGGAAGATGTAGCCCAGTGACTGCACGGCGGCGAGGCCGACCGTGAGGTAGCGGCTGTACTGGGTGATGACCTTCTGCCCCTGCTCGCCCTCTTTCTGGAGCTCCTCGAGCTTGGGGATGACCACGGTGAGCAGCTGCATGATGATCGACGCCGTGATGTACGGCATGATGCCCAGGGCGAACACCGCGACGCGGCCCAGCGCGCCGCCCGAGAACAGGTTCAAAAAGCCGGCGACACCGCTGGCGCCGCTGTTGAAGAAGTTGTTGAGCGCCTGCACGTTGACCCCCGGCACAGGCACATGGGCGCCGAACCGGTAGATCGCGAGCATCGCCGCCGTGAAGAGCAGCTTCTTGCGCAGCTCCGGGATCTTCCAGGAGTTCGCCAGCGACTGCCAGAGCTTGTTGTTCATGCCGCGCCCCGCCTTGTCCGCAGCTCAGTGGTCAGAGCAGATCGATCGTACCGCCGGCCGCCCGGATCTTCTCGGCCGCTTTCTCGGAGAACGCCTGGGCGCGCACGGTGAGCGCCACGGTGACGTCGCCGCCGGCCAGGATCTTGATGGGCGTACGGGTGTTCTTGACGATGCGCTTGGCCGCGAGCGCCTCGGGTGTGACCTCGGCGCCGGCCTCGAAGGCCTTGGCCAGCGTGCCGACGTTGACCGGCACGCAATAGGTGCGAAACGGCCCGATCGGCATGCTCTTCTTGGCGTTGGGTCCGCGCAGCTTGCCGAGCCTCATGTAGAGCGGCATCTGGCCGCCCTCGTAGCCGGGTCGCACACCGCCGCCGGCGCGAGCGTTGAAACCCTTGTGGCCGCGGCCCGCCGTCTTGCCCTGGCCGCTGCCCTTTCCCCGGCCGAGGCGCTTGGTGTTCTTGGTCGAACCGGGATTGGGCCTGAGATCGTGAAGTCCGAGATCGCTCATGTCCTTCTCACGTCTTCTTCGTCGCGGGTCGGACCTCGAGGAGGTACGACACCTTCCGGACCATCCCGCGGATGACGGGATCGTCGCGCTGGATCACCGTGTGGTGCATGCGCTTCAGGCCGAGGGCCCGCAGCGTGCCGCGGTGATCGGGCGGCGTGCCGATGCCGCTGCGGATCTGGGTGATCTCGAGGTCTGCCATGGTCATGCCTTCTCGGCCGTGCGGGACTCGTCTGAACCGTCGGCCTCGCCGCGCGGCGGCAGGCCGAGCACCTGCGCCGTGGTGAGTCCGCGCAGGCGGGCCACGTCGGCCGGCGTCTTCAGGCTCTTCAGGCCGGTGACCGTCGCGCGCACCATGTTGATCGGGTTGGTCGTGCCCAGGCACTTGGTGAGGATGTCGCGCACGCCGGCCAGCTCGAGCACGGCGCGCACGCCGGCCGCGGCGATGACGCCGGTGCCTTCGGAGGCGGGCTTGAGCAGCACGCGGCCGGCGCCGTAGACGCCGAGGACCTCGTGCGGGATCGTCGTGCGGTAGCGCGGCACCTTGAACATGTTCTTCTTGGCGTCGAGGATCGCCTTCTGGATGGCCAGCGGGACCTCGCGCGCCTTGCCGTAGCCGGCGCCCACGTTGCCGTTCTCGTCGCCGACCACCACGAGCGCCGTGAAGGAGAAGCGGCGACCGCCCTTCACGACCTTCGCGACGCGATTGATATCGACGACGCGTTCTTTGAGCTCTACTCCATCAGCTGGTGTTCTGGCCACAGAGCTTCCTTCACTTTCCCTAGAAAACGAGCCCGCCCTCGCGGGCGCCCTCGGCGAGCGCCTTGACGCGCCCGTGGTACAGGTAACCGGACCGGTCGAAGACGACCGACTCGACGTGCGCGGCCTTCGCCCGCTCGGCGAGCAGGGCACCGACCTTCTTGGCGACGCCGGACTTGTCGAGCCCGGTGGCGTCGACCTCGCCCGAGCGCGCCGCGGCCAGCGTCGCACCCGTGGCGTCGTCGATGAGCTGGGCGTAGATCGCCTTGTTGGAGCGAAACACCGAGACGCGCGGCCGCGCCGCGTTGCCGACGACCTTGGCGCGGATGCGGCGACGCCTCTTGGCGCGGGCTTCGACCGTTGACCTCGTAGTCATAGCTTCTCTTCCAGTTCCTTCTGCTCGGACCTTCGCGCTACGCGCGCTTGCCGACCTTGCGGGCGACGTACTCGCCGGCGTAGCGGATGCCCTTGCCCTTGTACGGCTCCGGCGGCCGGAGAGCGCGGACCTGCGCCGCGACTTCGCCGACGGCCTGCTTGTCGATGCCGCGCACCAGGACGACCTGGGGCTGCGGCGTCTGAAACTCGATGCCCGGCGGCGGCACCACGACGGCCGGGTGGCTGAAACCGACGAGCAGCTCGAGCTCGGCGCCCTTCATGGAGGCGCGATACCCGACGCCCTGGATCTCGAGGCGCTTCTCGAAGCCGTCGGTGACGCCCACCACCATGTTGGCGATCAGCGTGCGCGTGAGGCCGTGCAGCGAGCGATGCGTGGCGCTGTCGGTCGGCCGCGAGACGGTGATCGTGCCGTCGTCGAGCTCGATGATCATCTCGCGCGGCATGCGCTGCGTCAGCTCGCCCTTGGGGCCTTTGACGGTCACCACGCCGTGGTCGTCGCGAAACTCGACGCCGGCCGGCACGGTGATGGGAGCTCTTCCGATACGTGACATGATCGATCCCTACCAGACGAAGCAGATGACCTCGCCGCCCAGACCGAGACGCTGCGCCTCGGCGCTGGTCACGAGTCCGCGTGACGTGGAGATGATGGCCACGCCGAGGCCACCCAGGACCTTCGGCAAGGCGTCCTTGCGCGCGTAGATGCGGCGGCCGGGCTTGGAGACCCGCTTGATGCCGGAGATCACGCGCTCACGGTTCTTGCCGTACTTGAGGCCGATGACGAGCAGCTCGCCGTGTTCGCCGGCCTTGGTCTCGACGCCCGTGATGTAGCCCTGCTCCAGCAGGAGCCTGGCGATACCCGCCTTCATGGACGACGCCGGGATCTCGACCTCGGCGTGGTTGGCCCGGTTCGCGTTGCGAATGCGGGTCAGCATGTCGGCGATGGGATCGGTCATGGACACTTCTCGTCGCCTCCCTTACCAGCTCGACTTGGTCAGGCCCGGGATGACGCCCTCGTGGGCGAGCTCGCGCAGGCAGATGCGACACAGGCCGAACTGACGGAAGTAGCCCCGCGGGCGGCCGCAGCGCATGCACCGGTGGTACTCGCGGGTGCTGTACCGCTGCTTGCGGGCCGCCTTCACGATCAGGGATGTCTTGGCCATGTGCTAACTCCTAGCTTTCACGAAAGGGCATGCCCAGCAGGGACAGCAGGGCGCGGCCTTCTTCGTCGGTGGTCGCGG
>DATIYD010000408.1:0-4378 GCA_035517975.1 Thermoleophilia bacterium
TTCTTGTTCATCAGCGCGAGCGTCGCGTCGCTGCCCGACTCGATGCCGAAGAAGATGCGAAAGCAGCCGGCGGCCCGCAGGCAGGCGGCCAGCTCGTCGTCGAGCGCGTCGACCCGGCCCAGGCACTCCCCCGAGAAGCGCAGCCCGCGGCGCGCGACCTCGTCGCAGAAGGCGAGCACGTGCGCGCGCCGCAGCGTGAACACATCGTCGGCGAAGGAGATGCGGTCGTAGCCCAGGGCCAGCGTCTGCTCGACCTCGTCGAGCACGTTGCCCGCCGAGCGCTCGCGATACGAGTCGCCGAAGACCACGTTGCTGCAGAACTCACAGGCGTAGGGACAGCCGCGAGTGCTCATCACGGTCGTGATGGCGTAGCCGTAGGCCTGCCGCCCGAAGGCGACGTAGGCCTCGTTGGGCAGCAGGTCACGCGCCGGGAAGGCGAGCTCGTCGAGAGCCCTGACAAAGGGTCTGGGCGCGGCCTCGAGGACGGCTTGAGGTGTGCCTTCGAGCCCTGCCTGAGGTGCGCCCTCGAGCGCGGCTTGAGGTGCGCCCTCGAGCGCGGCCTGAGGGGTGCCGTCGGGCGGGGCCTGACGCCGGGCGCCCACGCCGCGCACGACCCCCGACACGGCTCCCGGGTCGGCGCCCGCCGCAAAGGTGGCGACGATCTCGACCATCGTCTGCTCACCCTCGCCGCGCACCACCAGATCGAAGGCGGCGCGAAAGCCCTCGGGCTCGCAGGTCGGCAGCGGACCGCCGGCGACCAGCAGCTCGCAGCGGTCGCGCAGCCGCTCGGCGAACCAGAGCGCCTCGTGAGCCAGCGTGGCCATGGCGTAGACGCCCACCACGGGCGCACCCGACGCCCGAGCCGCGGCGAGGGCCCGGTCGCGGTCGAGGAACGTGCAGTCGAGAAGCTCGACCTCGTGACCGGCCTCTCGCAGAGCCGCGGCCACGTAGGCGGGGCCGAGCGGCGGGAACCGAAAGCGTGAACGGTCGCGCCGGCGGCCGAAGTACGGGTAGATCAGCAAGGTCCGGGTCATGGCGCCGCCGCGGTCTTCGCCGGAGCGCTCGTCGGCGTGCGATCGCGACCCGGCAGCCGTTCGACCCGCAGCTCGTACGCCATCGTGCCGAGGGCCGCCGGGAACGAGTAGCCGAAGCCGGACCAGGCCACGCGCGACCCGATCAGCTCACGGCCGCGATACAGCCGCGCCCCGGCGACCCGGCCGAGCGAGAAGGCCACGCGCCGTTCGTCGCAGACAAATGAGGCGGCTGGTGCCGTCACCTCGTCCCAGGTGCCGATCGCCGCTCCCCGCAGCATGCGCCCCGAGACGTCACGATAGCCATCGAAGGCGTGGGCGCCCTGCTCGTTCATGACGACCACGGTGGTGGCGCCGTCGGCCGGCAGGGCCGTCGCATCGACGGCGACCAGCAGGCTTCCCCTTGACCCGACGACGGTGTAGGTAAGGGTGAGCGCCGCCGCCCTCTTGCCTGCCTCCTCGAAGGTCGTCACCCAGCCGAACGAGCGCCGCAGCGCGCTCGACAGGCCGGTCAGCGGCGCCCGCAGGACCGGCGCCCGGCGATGGAGCGCGGCGAGCGCGTTCTTGGCCGTGTAGAGGGCCGGCGAGCTCAGGCTGCGAGAGCCCGGCGCGGCGAGGCGTTCGACCAGGTTCAGGTGGAAGGTGGCGGTGATCGTGCGCTCGCCGCCGGTCTCACGCTGGGAGACGTCCATGCGCCCCGGGAAGATCGTCTCCAGGCCGCGCTTGAGGATGGGCACGCCGAACCCGACGCCCTCCTCGGCGAGATCGCGGTCGCCGTCGCGCAGCAGCAGGCCCCCGGCGAGGCGCCCCGTCGCGAACCCCGCCGCCGCGCCGGCGCCGTCACGATCACCGTCACCCGCGAGCTCCAGCCAGAGCCGGTCGAAGAGCGGCGCGACGAGGCTCACGCCGGCGCCTCGCCCAGGACCGCGCGCGAGAGCGGCGCCGGCCGGCGGCGCAGGCAGGTGACCACGATCCACCAGCCGGTCACCTGCCAGAGGACCACGAGACCAGCCCGCACGTCGAGCGTGAAGCTCGCGTAGCGTCCGGCGTCGTCGAGGAGACGCATCGAGGCGCTCGGCCAGGCGACCCAGAGGAGCTGCAGCGGAGAGACGTTGAACACGGTGAAGAGCAGCGGCACCACCCAGAGTGCCGTCAGGAAGCGGCGTTCGAGGATACCGAGGCCGGTCAGCACGAGCGCGAGCGGCAGGACCAGCACGACGTCGGGCTCTGCCAGCCAGCTGCGCGTCAGAAAGACGACCAGGACGAACGCCGTGCCCTTGGCGAGCAGGTCCTCGAAGCCGCCGTCACCGCGCCCGGCGAGCAGGACCGCCAGGGCCAGGGCCGGCAGCCAGAGCAGGCCCAGCAGCCACCAGTGACCCTGCATGGACCACGGCTCGCGAGCGAGGCGCACGACCGTCATGAACGACAGCGAGCCCTTGAGCACGAGGTGGGCGTTCAGACGCTCGGTGAACGGCGCCCGGCTCCAGCCGAAGACGAAGAAGGGCGCCACGTAGAACAGAGCCATGCCGGCCAGGCACACGGCCGCGTACCGGGCCGCCCGCAGGAACGAGCCGCCCGCAAGCCACAGCACGGCGGCCGCCAGCAGGGGCAGGGCGGTCGGCTTGACGCAGACGGCCAGGGCGAGCAGGAGCGCCGAGCCTTCGAGCCGCCATCGTCCGAGCGGCGTCACCAGGCGCTGGAGTCGCGGCCGCCACCCGAGCGACACGCCCGAGCCCTCGGGCGCACGCCCCGTCGAGCGCTGGAGCGTTGCGCCCCCGAGCGCCCAGAGCGCGGCCAGGGCGAGCAGCGCGACGATCGCGTCGATCTCGCCCCAGGCGGCGCCCACGTACAGCAGGAACGGGTTGAGCAGCAGGAACGTCCAGGCCCAGCGGCAGACGGCCGGCGAGGCGCCGCGCCGTTGCAGGACGGCGGCGGCCAGGTAGGCGAGGCCGACGTCGGCCGCGATCACCGGCAGCTTCAGGGCCAGGTTGTAGAGCAGGAAGCTGCCGCTCACGGCGTGCAGGCCCGCGTAGAGCAGGCCGGTGAGCAGCGGCCAGGGCGGAGGATAGCCGACCGACTTGATCACGCTGAAGCCGGGATGGTGAAAGACGCGGCTCAGGTTGAGGGCCACGTATGGGTCGCGTCCGTGGGCCACGAGGTAACCGGTGGCCATGAAGACGCGCGAGTCGTTGGCGTGTCCGAACAGCAGCGCGAGAACGAGCTGCAGGCCGACGCTGAGCGCGAGCACGCCGCGGCGGCGGGCCGCGTGGTCGGCCTGCTCGGCCAGCGCCGTCACCGGAGACTGAACCCGTAGGCGACGCCGTAGAGCACGACGCCGGTCAGCGTGGCCAGCAGGTAGAGCCCATACGAGGTCCGCATGAAGAGCTTGTAGTCGTGAAAGGCCAGACGTTCCGGCACGAGACCGTTGGCGCGCAGGACGACGAACGAGCCCAGCGCCACGCCGATCACGCCGGTGACGGCGTGCGCGGTGGCGGTCGCGTACGAGGTCTGCCCGAGGCGCGCCGGGAGCTCCGGCCACACGTTGACCACGAAGGAGCGGATCATCCAGGCGACGACCAGGGCGGCGTTCAGGCAGGCGGCTACGGTCTGTACCCAGCGATGCGCCTCGTAGCGCCGGTGCACGGCCAGGCGCCATCCCACCGTGAGCAGCGCCGCCGCGACCAGCACGACGATGAGCGAGACCACGGCGGCAGGACGAGCCGTCACGGTCAGCACGAAGCCGCCACTCATCGTCACCCTTCCCCCCCGCCGCGCAACGCGCCGGAGCCGGTCGCCACCGCTCCCCAGATGCATGCCGGCATGGCCCCCGACCTCCTGCAATGACGGCCTTCCCGAGCCCGGGGCCCGCTCGCCGGCGGGCCCGTCTGAAGGCAACTCTAGCCCGCCGTCAACGGCCGGCGCCGCCCGCCACCGGAGGCCCGGCAGGCAGGCCGGCGGCGGGCGGGCGCCGCCCGCGGCGCCCGCCCGCCGCCGCGCGCTGGCGTTTAGAGGGTAAACCCCATGGCCATAACTTTGTCACATCGGCAGGCGAGCCGGGTGATGAGCCCGGCAGGAGCCGGCCCGCCGAGGGCAGGCACACCGGGGGCACAAAAGGGGAGTGAATGGACGACAGGCCACAATTCGGGGTCGAACTGGTTCGCGTAGGCGATGAGGTCGCCGTGGTCGCCCTGCAGGGAGAGGTCGACATCTACTCGGCGCCCCAGTTCAAGGAAGTCATGATCCAGAGCATCGACGAGGGAGCCAAGCACATCGTCGTCGATCTGGCCGGCGTCACCTTCATCGACTCGACCGCGCTCGGCGTGCTCGTCAGCGGCGCCAAGCGCGTA
>DATIYD010000409.1:0-2550 GCA_035517975.1 Thermoleophilia bacterium
AAGGCGCTCAGCCGCTGCAAGGTGGTCGGCGTGCTCGACCGCGCCGAGTCGTTCGGCGCCCAGGGCGGCCCCCTGTTCCTCGAGGTGCGCGCGGCGCTCTACGACTGCGACCCGCGACCCCGCGTGCTGCCCTTCATCTACGGCCTGGGCGGCCGCGACATCTTCCCTGACAACATCGACGAAGCGTTCGCCGCGCTGCGCAAGGCGGCCTCGGTCAAGAAGGTCGACACCCGGCGCCGCTACCTCAACTTGCGCAAGGACGAGGTGTGACCATGGCCATCAGGAGCAACGGCAAACCCAAGACGGCAGAGGGTAACGGGGGCGCGAGCCTCTTCGAGGTGATCAAGGGCATCGACTTCGAAAAGCGCGAGCTGCTCGGCAAGCCCCGCGGCCGCGGCCTGTTCGACCTGGTCCGCGATCGCGACGGCGCCCTGCGCTGCTACGCCTGCACGCTGTGCGAGCGCACCTGCCCGACCGACTGCATCGAGATCGACTACTGCCCCGAGCACCCCGAGTTGCCCTTCGACGCCGCGGCGGCCCGCGAGGCGGCGATGAACGCGCTGCCGCCCGGCGCGAGCTGCGGTTCGGGCTCGGCCTGCGTGATCGGCGAGAACCCCACGCCGCGCATGCTGCTGCCCGAGATCGACATGAAGCTCTTCGACGCGGTCGCCGCCAGGCTGCGCGACGGCTCCGGCCTGATCGAGGCGCTGCACACCACGCAGGAGACCTTCGGCTGGCTGCCGCGCCGCGCCCTCGAAGAGATCGCGGCCGAGCTCAAGGTGCCGTTCTCCAAGGTCTACGGCGTGGCCAGCTTCTACAACCAGTTCCGCCTGGAGCCGGTCGGCAAGTACGTGATCAGCGTGTGCCTGGGCACCGCCTGTCACGTGGCCGGCGCGCCGCTCGTCGCCGAGGCCTTCTCGCAGGAGCTCGAGGTCGAGGTCGGCGGCACCACCCCCGACATGCTCTTCACCCTGCAGACGGTCAACTGCGTGGGCGCCTGCGCCCTCGCCCCGGCCGTGCGCATCGGCGAAGAGGAGACCCACGGACGCATGACCCCGGCGAGCGCCCGCAAGCTCGTCACGACGCTGCGCCGGAAGGAGGCCTGAGGTGGCTACCAAGACACTCACCCGGGCCAAGCGCGTCCAGGCCGCCCTGGCGGGCGCGCTGCGGCCCGAGAACACGACCGGCGGCGAGGACACGGTCAAGATCCGCGTCTGCGCCGGCACCACCTGCAACGCCTCAGGGCGCGCCGAGCTCACCGCGGCGTTGCGCGACGAGCTCGCCCGCCGCGACCTGACCGACAAGGTCACGGTCGTCGAGACCGGCTGCCACGGCCTCTGCCAGGAAGGCCCGATCGTGGTCGTGCATCCGCGCGGCGTCTTCTACCCGCGCCTCAAGGCCCGCGACATCAAGGCGATCGTCGAGACCAGCGTCGTCGGCGACGGCGTGGTCTCCCGCCTGCTCTACCGCGACCCCGCGACCGACCGGCCGGTCGAACTCGAGAGCGACATCCCCTTCTACGCCCGCCAGGTACGTATCGCCCGCGGCGTCAACGGCTACATCGACCCCACCTCGATCGACGACTACCTCGCGCGCGGCGGCTACGCCTCGCTCGCCAAGGTGCTCGCCGCCGACGACCCCATGGCCGTCATCGACGAGGTCGAGGCCTCCGGCCTGCGCGGCCGTGGCGGCGCCGGGTTCCCGGCGGGCAAGAAGTGGCGTTACTGCCGCGGCAACCCGGGCGAGAAGCACTACATCATCTGCAACGGCGACGAGGGCGACCCCGGGGCCTTCATGGACCGGGCCGTGCTCGAGGACAACCCGCACTCGGTGATCGAAGGCATGCTGATCGCGGCCTTCGCGATGGGCTCCGACGAGGGCTACATCTACGTGCGCCACGAGTACCCGCTGGCCGTCTCGCGCCTGCGTCACGCCCTCGAGCAGGCCCGCGAGCGCGGCCTGCTGGGCCACGACATCCTGGGCACCGGCTGGGACTTCGACCTGCGCATCAACCAGGGCGCCGGCGCGTTTGTCTGCGGCGAGTCGACTGCGCTCACCGCCTCGATCGAGGGCAACCGCGGCATGCCGCGCGGCAAGCACATCCGCACGGTCGCCCACGGCCTCTGGCAGCAGCCCACCAGCCTGAACAACGTCGAGACCTACGCCACCGTGCCCTGGATCATCGCTCACGGCGCCGAGGCCTTCGCGGCCATGGGCACCGAGACCTCGAAGGGCACCAAGATCTTCTCGCTCACCGGCAAGGTACGAAACAGCGGCCTCGTCGAGGTGCCCATGGGCACCACCCTGCGCGAGGTCATCTTCGACATCGGCGGCGGCATGCTGCCCGGCCGCGAGTTCAAGGCCGTGCAGCTCGGCGGCCCCTCGGGCGGCTGTCTGCCGGCCGAGCTGCTCGACACCCCCATCGACTTCGAGAGCCTCACGGCTTACGGCTCGATGATGGGCTCGGGCGGCATGGTGGTCACCGACGACTCGACCTGCATGGTCGACTTCGCCAAGTACTTCTTCACCTTCACCGCACAGGAATCGTGC
>DATIYD010000410.1:0-2422 GCA_035517975.1 Thermoleophilia bacterium
GCTGTCCATGCAGGCGGGCTCCAACCTGAACCACGACATCGGCTACCTGGCCTTCGGCCTGATCGGCGCGCTCGAGCTCGTCGTCATCACCGACGAGATCATCTCGCTCAACCGCCGTACCCTCGAGGGCATCGAGGTCACGCCGGACACCCTCGGCGTCGACGTGATCGCCAAGGTCGGCCCCGGCGGCGACTTCCTGCGCGAGAAGCACACCGCCAGGTACGTGCGCGGCCAGCAGTGGATGCCGACGATCCTCAACCGCAAGACGCGCGAGAACTGGAAGGCCGACGGCTCGCCCGACCTGCGCGAGAAGGCGCGCCGCAGGGCGCTGGCCATCCTGGCCGATCACACGCCGGCGCCGATCGCGCCGGCCGTCAAGGCCACGATCGACGGCCTGGTCGATGCCTACAGGCCGGCGGAGTGACGGCAGCCGTGCCTCGCGACACCCGTGTGGCGCCCGCCGGCGTGGCCGGCGACGTGGCCGTGAGCGCGCCGCGCGCGGTGGCGCCATGATCGGTCCGGAGGGCCTCGACAGCATCCATCGCGGCGCGCTGCGGCTGCTGGCCGAGGTCGGCTGCGTCGTGCTCGAACCCGAGGCGCTCGCCCTGCTGGCGGCAAACGGCGCCGCCGTCGACGGCCAGCGCGTGCGCTTGGGCGAGGAGCTGGTGGAGCGTGCCCTGGCGACGGCGCCGGCCGCCTTCACGGTGGCCGGCCGGCGCCCCGAGCACGACCACACGGTGGGCGCCGGCGCCGAGCCCGTGCTGTGCAGCGCTTCGGGCCCGCCCTTCGTGCTGGAACGCGGCGAGCGCCGGCACGGCACGCTGGCCGACGTGCACGACGCGGTGGCCCTGGCTCACCAGGCCGCCAACGTCGACGTCTACGGTATCGCCATCGCGCCGCTCGACGTGCCCGAGGAGCGCCGTCCGCAGGTCATGGCGCACGCCATCGCCACCGGCACCGACAAGCCCTCGCGGGTCGACGTCACGACCGAGCTCGAGCTCCGGGTGGCCCTCGACGTGGCCGAGATCCTCTACGGCGCCGAGTGGCACGAGCGGCCGCGACTGTGGATCGTCATCAACACGACCTCGCCGCTGCAGCTCTCGGCCGAGGCGGGACGGGCGCTGCTGCGCCTGTCCCGCCTCGGCCAGCCGGTCTGTCTCACGGCCTGCGCCATGGCGGGCACCACGGCGCCGTTCACGCTGCCCGGCCTGCTCGCCGTGCAGCACGCCGAGCTGCTCACCGGCCTCGTGCTCAGCCAGCTCGCCCGGCCGGGCTGCCCGTTCCTCTACGGCGGCACCTCGTCGATGTCGTCGATGCGCAGCGGCGCGCTGCTCATGGGCGCGCCCGAGTACTGGTCGCTGGCCGAGGCGACCGTCGCTCTCGGCCACCGGCTCGGCGTGCCGGTGCGGGCCGGCGGCGCGCTCACCGACGCCCACACGCCCGATGCCCAGGCCGGCGCCGAATCGGCCCTTGCCATGGACGCCGCCCTGCGGGCCGGCGTCGACTTCGTGCTGCACGCGGCCGGGATCCTCTCGTCGTTCAACTCGTTCTCCCTGGCCAAGTTCGTGCTCGACGACGAGCTGCTCGGCGCGCTGCGCCGGGCTCACCGGCCCATCGTGGTCGACGAGGAGACGCTGGCGCTCGACGTCGTCGAGGCCGTCGGTCCGGGGGGCACGTTCCTCGGTCAGGCGCACACGCGACGGCACGCCCGCGACGGCGAGAAGAACGGCCTCATGAACCGCGACCCGTACGAGACCTGGAAGGCGCTCGGCAGCCGCGACACGGCCGCTCGCGCCGAGCGCCGGGTGGCCGAGCTGCTGGCGAGCTACACGGCGCCCGACGATCTCGACGCGGTGACCAGACGCCAGCTCGAGGAGTACTGCCTGGCCTGACGGCCGGCTCGACAAGGAGGACCCCCGTGACCGACGAGTTGTTCGCAAAGATGGCCCAGTCCGTGATCGACGGCGAAGACGACACCGCCGCCGCCCTGGCCCAGCAGGGCCTCGATGCCGGCATAAGCGCCGCCGACATCTTGGACAAGGGCTTCGTCAAGGGCATCGAGGAGGTCGGCGACCTGTTCGGAAAAGGCGAGTTCTTCCTGCCCGAACTGGTCCAGGGCGCCGAGGCCATGAAGGCCGCCGTGGCCGTCCTGCAGCCCGCCCTCGATGCCTCCAAGGAGGGCCGCAAGGCCACCGGAGTGGCGGTGGCCGGCACCGTGGCCGGCGACATCCACGAGATCGGCAAGACGATCGTCTGCAGCATGCTCTCAGCGGCCGGCTTCGAGGTCACCGACGTGGGCTGCGACGTGGCCCCCGAGACCTTCGTGGCCACCTGCGAGAAGGTCAAGCCCGACCTGCTGCTGCTCAGTGCGCTGCTCACCACCACCATGCCCAACCAGCAGAAGACGATCGAGGCCCTGAAG
>DATIYD010000411.1:0-5995 GCA_035517975.1 Thermoleophilia bacterium
GGCGCCACCGTCGGCTTGCGCAGCTCCAGGGCGTCGATGTCGACCATCACCCGAAAGGCGGCGCGCGCGAAGGCCTCGTGCTCGTAGCCGATCTGCCGGATGTTCAGCCGGCAACCGATCGAGAGCAGCAGGTCGGCATTCTGGACGACGAAGTTGCCGGCCCGGTCGCCCACGGTGCCGGGGCGTCCGACGTAGAGGGGGTGTTCCTCCCAGAGCAGGTCGTGGGCGTTCCAGGCGGTCGTCGCCGGCGCTCCCAGGCCCCCGAGGACCTCGAGCAGCAGGTCGGCGGCGCCGGCCGTGCGCACGCCGCTGCCGGCCAGCACGACCGGCCGTTCAGCCCGTTCGAGACGCGTCACGAGCTCGTCGACCTGGCGGCGCACGAGGTCGCGGTCGAAGGCCGCGTCGGGATCGTCGGGCGCCGGCGCCGCGCGGCGCTCGCGCTCGATCGCGGCCTCGTCGACCACGGCGCCCTGCACGTCGACCGGCACGTCGAGCCAGACCGGCCCGGGCCGGCCCGCGGCCATGAGGGCGATGGCGGTGTCGAGGTGGCGGCCCACGCTGGCCGGTTCGGTGACCATGGCGGCGTACTTGGTGATCGGCCGCACGATATCGACGATCGGGGCCTCCTGGTCGCCGAGCTGCCGCAGGGGCAGGCCGCTCATGGCCACCGTCGTGTCCGAGCGCACCTGCCCCGACACATAGAGGACGGGCACCGAGTCGTGCCACTGACCGAGCACGCCGGTCACCGCGTTGGTGCCCCCCGGGCCACTCGTCACGCAGACCGCCGCCGGGCGTCCCGTGATGCGGGCGTAGCCCTCGGCCGCGATGGCACAGGCCTGTTCGTGGTGGTTGCACACCAGGGCGAGGTCGTCACGCCGGCCGAGCGAGTCGTCGAGGTGCATCGCGCCGCCGCCGGTCACCAGGAAGACGTGGCCGATGCCGAGCCGGGCGATGCGTTCCGCGATGTAGTCCGAGACCTTGATCACTGCGTTGCTCCCTCGAGCCGCTCCGGTCGCTCGCCGCGCCGCCGCGGCCCCGCGTCGCCGGCTACCCGGGCCCGGGCTTCGTCTGTCGTGGCGTCTCTCATCGGTCGACCAGCAGGGCATCGCGGTCGATCGCGTCGCGGCGTAATGCGTACCAGTCGTAGAGGCGCGCCACCGCGAGCTCGATCGGCGTGTGCTCGAGATCGGGCAGCTCGTCGCGCAGACGCGCGCCGTCGCCGCTGTACTCGGCGCCCATGCCTTCGTTCGCGACGACTACCGGCACGTCCTTCCCCGAGAGGCGCACGACGAGATGGGCGAGCTCGAGAAGGCGCCACGTCTCGGGCGCCGAGACGTTGTAGGCGCCATGCCGCGGGTCGTGGGTGAAGAACCGCTCGATCACCCGCGCGAGGTCGCCGACCGGCGTGTAGTCGAAGCGGCGGTCCTGACGCAGCGTGACCGGCAAGTCGGCGAGCGTCTTGCAGATCGCGTTCGAGATGAACCTGATGGCGTAGTCCTCGTAGGGGCCGAAGACGCCGAAGGGACGCAGCTCGACGATGTCCGGTCGCGTGGCGGCGTAGGCCGCGCAGAGGTACTTCGAAAAGCCGTGCTCGTCGACCGGCACGTGCTCACCGAAGGCCGTCTCGGGAAGGCGCGGCCGGGAGTGACGCTGGTCGTAGACCGCGCCCGAGCTCACGAAGATCAGCCGGCGGTAGCTGTCGCGGCAGCGGGCGAGGTTGGCGAACATACGCAGGTTACGCTCGAGCTGTGCGCTCGGGTCGGCGGCGTTGCGGTGACCCGGGCGCACGGCGCAGTGCACGACCACGCCGACGTCGTGACTCTCCAGGTAGCGTGCGACCTGCCCGTCGTCGAGCAGCTCGAGCTCGCCGTGCGGCGGCGCGAGCAGGCGCCAGCGCTCTCCGAGGGTCTCGAGCAGGTTGCGACCGATGAAGCCGGAGCCGCCGGTCACGAGGATGGTCTCGCTCACGACGCGCTCCGCCGGGTACCCGGCGCCGCTCGGCTCGGCCGGCGGCCGTCGGCCACGCCGGCCGCCGCTCCCGGTCGGCGAAAGACGACGTACTGAGACCGTATCAGCACGAGCCTGTACGGCAGACCGCCGCTGTAGCGGGCCTGCAGCTCGGCCGGCGACAGGCCGGCCGTGTTGATGACGCGCACGACGACGTCGGGCACGACTCCCTGCCGCGCGTAATAGGCACGCGTGGCCGGGGGCAGCGGCCCCGGGTCGTAGTTGACGTCGAGCCCCTTCACGCTCGAGATCCATACCGAGTTGGTCGCGACGCCGTGGGGCCAGAACAGGTAGAACGCCGGGGCCTGATAGAAGATCAGCAGGCGGTCTGACGAGGCGGCCACGCGCGGCAGATCGGCGCGCAAGACTTGCAGGTAGGCGGCGCGCGCCGGGGTGGCGCGGATGCCGGCATACGGACCGCCGTGCAGGGTCACGGTGAGCTTCGAGTAGGGGACCGCCCGGGGCAGGAACTGGTAGTCGTAGACCAGCGTGACCGCCAGCATGCCGGCCAGACAGGCCAGCGCCAGGGCTGGCAGGGCGCGCCGCACGGCCGCGGGCTCCCCCGCTCGCGGCGCCAGGGCGAGCGCGAGGAAGATGCCCGAGAGGACCATGGCGGGCAGCAGGCCCACGTCCATCTGCAGCCAGCCGGAGGCGCTCGAGTAGCCGGTGATGAGCCCGGCGGCGAGCGAGGGCAGATAGCCCCAGACCAGCAGCGTGGTGGCCGTGCCGCGCTGCTCCTCCGGCACGAACAGGAAGAACAGGGGCGCCGCCAGGCCGTAGATGACGGCGAAGCCGTCGCCCCCCGACACGAGCTGCTCGCCGAAGGGCAGCAGGCCGAGCGGGGCCAGCACGAGCGCCAGGCGGGCGAGCGGAAAGCGCCGATACGCGACGTAGATCGCCAGCGCGGCCGCGACGATGAGCGGGTAGAGGGCGAGGTGGCCGACGGCACCGTGGACCACGGCCGAGAGCTTCGTCAGGCCGCCGCCGCCGTTCAGGCGGTGCCAGTCGGCGAGCTGGTAGCGCACGCAGCGCGCCACGTTGCCGAGGCCGAAGCTCGCCAGGAGCAGGGCCTCGGCGGCGAGGGTCGCCAGCGCGCCGGCCGCGAAGGCGCCCAGCGCTCGGCGCCGACGCGGCGCGGCCAGCGCGAGACAGACGGCCGTCACCGGCAGCACGAGCACGAGCGACGGGTAGGCGAGCGCGGCCAGGGCCTGGGCCGCGCCGGCGCCGGCCAGCCAGCGCTCGCCGCCGCTCGCCACAAGCGCCCGGGCGCCGAGGCCCATCGCGATGACGAGCAGACCGGCGGCCACCGTGTTGTAGCTCAGGTCGCTCATGGTCGCGATCACGAACGTGACGCACACGCAGCAGGCCAGCAGCGCGTGCTCCCAGCGCACGACGCGTCGCAGGCCGGCGAAGGCCACCATGGCCACGAGCACGGTCCACGCCAGGTAGAGATGGCGCATGAAGAGCACGATGCCGGTCGCGCCCCTGAGGGCGACGTAGAGCTTGACGAAGGGGAAGCTGAAGAGCGCGGCGGTCTGCAGCACGTTCATCTCGTCGACGAAGGGGCGGGCGCCCAGGGCGAAGCGATACGGCACGGCCACGGTGAACCCCTCGTCGGTGAGGTCGACCCCCAGGAACAGCCGTCGCCAGGCGAGCACGAGGGCGACGGCGACCACGGCCGCGGCGGCCGCGGCCAGCAGGGACGGCACCGCCGGACGGCGCCGCCCGCGCCGCAGGTCGGGCTCGTCGGTCTCAGTCGAAATTGATGCGCTCCTTCTCGACCACGAGCGGGCGGTGGTACACCTGCGTGTGGATGGCCCCGATGTACTCGCCCACGATGCCGATGAACAGCAGCTGCACGGCGCCGAAGAAGTAGATGCCGATCAGGACCGGCGCCAGACCGAAATCGAACGTGTTCCAGAAGATGAGCTTCATGGCGAGGTAGACGACGGAGATACCCATGGCGAGGGTCGCCAGCAGGAAGCCGGCCATGGTGGCCAGGCGCAGTGGCACCTTCGAGTGGTTGGTGATGCCGAGCATGGCGAGGTCGTAGAGGGTGTATCTGTTGTTCTTGGTCAGGCCGTGCTTGCGCGCCGGCTGAAAGTAGCTGATCTCGGCGCGTTCGTAGCCGAGGTCGCAGATCATGCCACGGAAGTACGGATAGGGGTCGTCGATCTCGCGGACCTTGTCGATGACCTCGCGGTCGTAGAGCCCGAAGCCGGTGAAGTTGCGCACCAGTGGCACCTCGGAGAGGCGCTCGATCACGGCGTAGTAGGTGTCGCGCACCCAGCGCATTGGAGCTCGCTCGGCGCTGGCCGACCGCACGCCGACCACGACCTTGTAGCCCTCTTCCCACTTGGCGAGGAAGTCGGCGATGAGCTCGGGAGGGTCCTGCAGGTCGGCCACGATGTAGATGACGGCCTCGCCGCGGGCCTGCAGCATGGCGTGGTGGGGTGAACGCAGGTGCCCGAAGTTGCGCGTGTTCACGATCACGCGCACGCGCTCGTCGGCGGCCGCCAGGGCGCGCAGCGTCGCCACCGTGCCGTCGGTCGAGGCGTTGTCGATGAAGAGGTGCTCGTAGGTGTAGCCCGGCAGGCTGTCGACGACCGCGCGGACGCGCTCGTAGAGCTCGCGGACGTTGTCCTCTTCGTTGTAGCAGCCGGTGACTATGCTGATGAACGGCATCGTGTGCGCAGGTCCTTGTCGGGGTTGACGCGCTCTCCTGTTGCCTTATCGGCTTACACCCCGCGAACTGTTAGGGCCTACAGCTCGGAGCGGCCTGGCGCCGAGCCCGGATCGCCCGATCCGCGAGCCGGCGCGAAGCTGAAGTACTTGTTGGCGACGTAGGTCGCCACGACGACGCCGGCGGTATACACGGCCTGGATGGCGTAGACGTTGAAGGGCAGTTCGCGCAGGGCGACCGGCAGGACGACGAGGTTCACCGCGAGAGCCACCCCATAGACCACGAGGAACCGCGGCAGCTCGCGGCGCACCGCTCCGCGGCTGCGAAACACGACGATGCGGTACAGGACGTAGTTGTTGGCCACGGCCAGCACCGTGGCCACGATCAGCGCCGCCATCGACCCGGCGATGCGTGACACGCCGGCCACGTCGTGCAGCAGGTGGTAGAGCAGCGCGAACATGGCGTAGCCGAAGAGCGTGTTCCAGCCGCCGACCACCACGTAGAGGATCTGTTCGCGCCGGCGCGCCGCGTGCGCCCTGGCCGCTGCCCAGACGCTCATGGCGCGGGCGACGCCGCGGACACCCGGTCGGCCGCCGGTCGTGACCGTGACGGCGCCGGCGCCCCGTCGCTGCAGGCCGCGCGCGGCCAGGTCACGACCGCGAGCAGCAGCACCTGGACGAGCACCAGCAGCGTGTACTTGCTGCCCTGCAGCGAGGGCCCGACGAGGATCGTCGAACGCGCGAGGAAGATCATGGCAAAGGAAAGGGCGCCGAAGGTCACGATCCAGGCGACCGGGGGCTCACGCCGCAGCGATGCCACGGCGGCGGCCAGCACCGCCAGTGGAAAGACGCACATCACGAGCTTGTAGTCGTTGCTCACCGGCGGCACGATCGCCATGAGCGGCACGCACGCGGCGCTGGCCAACACCGCACCGCGCTCGCTCCAGCCGCGCCGTACGAGCACGATCAGCGTCGTCGCCCAGAGGGCGAGCGGCACGCCGATCAGCGGATACCACACCCACGACGGCGCCCAGGTCGTGTGGCCGTGCAGCACGTGGGCCATGGCCGTCGCGGAGTCCTGCCCCCACCACTCCGCCGTCTTGCTCGTCGAGAGGGCCTGCAGCGTGCTGAACGAGTGCACGAGGTTGGCGGGCCCGGCAACGAGGAAGACCACGAGCGTCGTCAGGGCGAGCGGCAGCACGGCGCGCCAGCGGTAACGCCAGAGGAGCACGACCACCAGGATGGCCGGGTAGAGCTTGAGGCCCACGGCGACGGCCAGGAACGCGGCCGGCGCCCAGGCCGACCT
>DATIYD010000412.1:0-4142 GCA_035517975.1 Thermoleophilia bacterium
GGCGAGCTGCGGCCGCTGGGCACGCAGCGCGAGTGGTGCGACCCCGACGTGCTGCGCCGTCTGCGGCGCGCCTCGCTCGCGGTGCTGCGCCGCGAGATCGAGCCGGTCGACGCGGCGGCGCTCGCGCGTTTCGCGCCGGCCTGGCAGGGAGTCGACCGCTACGGCACACGCCGGGCCGACGAGCGGCGTCAGGGCGAAGCGGCCGGCAGCGGGCCGGGGGCCGGTCCGGCCGGCGTCGTTCCCGATACGGGGTCGGCGCAGCGGGCTCCGGCCTCGCCGCTCGTCCCCCATCGTTCGGCCGGTGGCGGCGTCGAGCGCCTGCGCGACGTGCTGACCTCGTTGCAGGGCTTGCCGCTCGCGGTCGAAAGGTGGGAACGCGACGTGCTGCCGCGGCGCCTCGAAGCCTACTCGCCGGCGTGGCTCGACGAGCTCTGCGCGACCGGTGAGCTCGTGTGGGTGGGGGCGGGCACGGGCGCCCCACGCAGCGGCCGGGTGGCGCTCTACTTCAGAGACGACGCCGCGCTGCTCGGCCCGCCGCCGGCGCACGACCCGCCCCACGGAGAGCTTCACGAGGTCGTGCGCGAGCGCCTGGCGGGCGGCGCCTGCTTCTTCACCGACCTGCTGCTCGATCACCCCGAGCTCACCTCGGCCGAGCTGCGCGACGCTCTCTGGGATCTCGTCTGGTCGGGCGAGGCCACCAACGACGCTTTCGCCCCGCTGCGTCTGCGCCGGGCCACGTCGCGCATGGCCGCCGCCGGTCCGGGCGGAGGTGCACCGGCGCCGGCGGCACGCCGCCCGGTGCGCGGGCGCTTCCGCGGCCACGGCCGGCGCACGCCGCAGCTGCAGGGCCGCTGGTCTCTCACCGCCGCCGTCTTTGCCCGCGGCGAGACCGACCCCGGCGCCCGCGCCAGGGCCTGGGCCGAGCTGCTGCTCGAGCGCCACGGCATCGTGACGCGCGAGATCGTGCGGGCCGAGGCCATTGCCGGCGGCTTCGCCGCGCTGTATCCGGCCTTCGCGGCGCTCGAGACGCTCGGCGCGGCGCGCCGCGGCTACTTCGTCGAGGGTCTTGGCGCGGCCCAGTTCGCCTTGCCGGGCGCGGTCGACCGCCTGCGCCTGCCCGAGCCGCCCGGCGCCGGCGCCGTCGTGCTGGCCGTCGCCGACCCGGCCCAGCTCTACGGCGCCGGCCTCGCCTGGCCGTCCGACAGCCAGGCGCCGGCGCGCCGCGCCGGTGCCTACGTCGCCCTGGTCGGAGGCCGCCCGATCGTCTCCGTAGAAGCCGGTGGCCGCTCGCTGCTCGTGCACGACGAGCGCGACGCCGCGGCGCTCGCTTCGGCCCTGGCCGCGCTCGCCGGCGCGGTGCGCCGGGGCCTCGCGCCGCGTCTCTCGGTCGAGCGCATCGACGGCGCTCCGGCCCTGGCCTCGCCGCACCGTGCCGCGCTCGCCGAGCTCGGTTTTCGGGTGGGCCCGCGTCATCTCATCCTGACCCGCGACGGATCCTAGAGACCATGCAACGCGAGGATGGGTTGCGCTCGCCGCGCCGTCCATCATAAGCTCCTGTATCAAGAATATGCAGAGAGGCTCATGACCGCGCACGCGGGGAGACCGATGACCGCACATCAGCACGGAGGCTCATGACGGCACGCGCCACGCTGACCGTCGATCTCGACAAGATCTCCGCCAACGCGCGTCGAGTCGCGGATGCGCTCGGCGGCCGGCACGTGGTCGGCGTCACCAAGGTCACCTGCGGCAGTCCCGAGGTGGGGCGGGCGCTGCTGGCCGGCGGCGCGCAGGCGCTCGGCGAGTCGCGTCTCGAGAACGCCGAGCGCCTGCGCGCCGCCGGCCTCACGGCTCCCATCTGGCTGCTGCGCTCACCGACGCCCGAGCTTGCGGCCGACGCCGTGCGCCTGACCGACGTCTCGCTCGAGAGCGAGCTCGAGACCGTGCAGGCGCTCGACCGCGCGGCCGGCGCGGCGGGCAAGCGCCACGGCGTGATCGCCATGGTCGACCTCGGCGATCTGCGCGAAGGCGTGCTGCCGGCCGACCTGCCGGCCTTCGTCGAGGCGGTCGAGCGACTCTCGAACGTCGAGCTCGCGGGCATCGGCGTCAACCTCACCTGCTACGGCGCGGTGTGCCCGACCCCGGCGAACCTGGGCGAGCTCGCGGATCTGGCCGGACAGACCGAGCAGCGCCTGGGTCGCCGCCTGGCCTTCGTCTCGGGCGGCAACTCGGGCAGCATCGGTCTTGTGGTAGCTGGTCGGATGCCGCCGGCGATCACCAGCCTGCGCATCGGCGAGACCATCCTGCTCGGCGTCGACACGCTGACGCGCGAACCGACGCTCGACCTGCATCTCGACGCCTTCGTCGTCGAGGCGCCGGTGATCGAGTGCAAGGTCAAGCCCAGCATGCCGACCGGTGAGATCGCCCAGGACGCCTTCGGCAACCGGCCCACCTTCGTCGACCGCGGCGAGCGGCGCCGCGCGATCTGTGCCCTCGGGCGTCAGGACGCGCCGCCCGAAGGCCTCGTGCCGGTCGACCCCCGCGTCGAGGTGCTGGGCGCCTCGAGCGACCACCTGATCGTAGACGTCGAGGCAGTCGAGCCGCCGCCGCGCCTGGGCGACCTGCTCGCCTTCGTGCCCGGCTACGGCGCGACCCTGCAGCTCAGCACGTCGCCCTACGTCGACAAGCAGTTTGTTCACTCCGCCGGCCTGACACCCGAGATCGTGGCGCGGAGTACCCCCCTACCTGAAGAGGAGTGAGCATGGCAGACAGAACCAGAGTCCTGATCATGGGTGCCGCGGGCCGCGACTTCCACAACTTCAACACGTATTTTCGCGACAACGAGCACTACGAGGTCGTGGCGTTCACGGCCACGCAGATCCCCTACATCAACGACCGCAAGTACCCCGCCGCTCTCGCCGGCAAGCTCTACCCGAACGGCATCCCGATCCACGACGAGTCCGAGCTCACCGAGCTCGTCAAGAAGCATCGCCCCGAGCAGGTCGTCTTCGCCTACTCCGACGTACCCTACGAGTACCTCATGCACCGTTCGGCCCTGGTCAATGCCCTGGGCTGCGACTTTCGCCTGATGGGCCCCGACCACACCATGGTCAAGTCGACCAAGCCGGTCATCGCCGTCTGCGCGGTGCGCACCGGCGCCGGCAAGAGCCAGACCACGCGCAAGATCCAGACCATGCTGCGCGAGGCCGGCAAGAAGGTCGTCTCGATCCGTCACCCCATGCCGTACGGCGACCTCGTCAAGCAGCGCGTGCAGCGCTACGCGACGATCGACGACCTCGCCAGGTACGAGTGCACGATCGAGGAGATGGAGGAGTACGAGCCGCACGTCAAGGCCGGCAACGTCATCTACGCCGGCGTCGACTACGAGGCGATCGTGCGCGAGGCCGAACAAGAGGCCGACGTCATCCTCTGGGACGGCGGCAACAACGACTACAGCTTCTACAAGGCCGACCTCTACATCACCGTGGCCGACCCGCACAGGCCCGGCGACGGCCTCGTCTACTACCCCGGCGAGGTCAACCTGCGCCTGGCCGACGTGATCGTGCTGAACAAGATCGACACGGCCGACCGCGCCGGCATCGAAGCCGAGCTCGACGCGGTGCGCTCGGTCAACCAGAGCGCCCAGATCATCATGGCCGCCTCGCCGGTCACGGTCGACCAGCCGGCGGCGGTCAAGGGCAAGCGCGTGCTCGTGGTCGAAGACGGCCCCACGCTCACTCACGGCGAGATGAAGTACGGCGCCGGCATGGTGGCCGCCCGCCAGCTCGGCGCCGCCGAGTTCGTCGACCCGCGGCCCTTCGCCACCGGCGAGATCAAGGCGACCTTCGAGAAGTACCCGGGCATCGGCACGCTGCTGCCGGCCATGGGCTACTCAGAGCAGCAGCTCAATGACCTCGAGACGACGATCAACGCCTCCAAGGCCGAGCTCGTCGTGATCGGCACGCCGATGGACCTGCGCCGCATCGTGAACATCAAGCTGCCGGCCGTGCAGGTCGGCTACGACATCCAGGAGATCGGCCACCCGACCCTCGAGGACGTGCTGCGCGAACGCAAGTTCATCTAGGAGCCGAGGGCGCTCGGGCGCTCCTCTGATAGCATCGCTTCGTCGTTCGCGGGGGCGGGGG
>DATIYD010000413.1:0-5484 GCA_035517975.1 Thermoleophilia bacterium
GAGCACGGTGACGACCTTGCCCGTCGCCTGTGCCGGCTCCACGACCGACCCGCGCTCAGGCCCCAGCCGGCAGGCGGCGTACCGCCCGGTCGCGCAGCCGCCAGGCGAAGCCGGCGAGGCGCGACTCGTCGATCGGGTCGCCGTCGTTGTAGACGAACAGCAGCGGCAGGTCGGCACCGCGGCGCAGCTGCGCCTCGCTCACCAGGGCCGGGCCGCAGCCGCGCGGCGAGACCACGACGACGCCGTCGATGGGCTCCCGCGCCCAGGTGAGCAGCGTGGCGCCGATGGTGGGGATCGACTCGCCGAACGGGTAGCCGTCGAACAGCCGCTCGCTGGCTTTCCAGACGTCGCCTACGTCGTGCCAGAAGGCCCAGGGCTCGTGGGCGCGCGTGACGCCGAGCAGGCGCTTGACCACGTAACGCATGAACTTGAGGGTGGCCAGGCGCTTCGAGCCGGCGCGCGTCGCGAAGCCGCGCTCGCGGGCGTCGTGCAGGGCGAGCAGCTCGAAGATCTCGCCGAAGGGCTCGCAGATGACGCGCAGGCCCTGGTCGGCGAGCTTGCGCTGCAGGTCGTCGTTGCCCCACTCGTCGACCCGCAGGTAGATGTCGCCGCACAGGAACACGGTGCGCAGCTCGGCGCCCGGCGCGCCGCTCGGCAGCGCGGCGAACCGGCTCGCGGCCTCGTCGAGCAGCGCCTCGCAGCGCGTGAGCAGGGCGCGGGCGTCGTTCAGGCCCTTGACGCGGCCGGTGAGTCGGGGGGCGGCCAGGAGCGCCTCGAGGCGATCGGCGTAGACGTGATAGAGGACATCGGAGGCGCCGCGCTCGCCCTCGGTGGCGTAGTGGTAGAAGCGCATCATGGAGAGCAGGTCGGCGGCCACCGCGCCCACCCAGACCGCCGAGGTCAGCGACCAGTCCTCGAAGAGCAGGCTGAAGTCGGCGACCTCGACGGCGCCTTCGCAGCCGACCCGCTCGAGCTGGATCTGTTGCGCGACCGGGAACAGGTTGGCGCGGCAGGCCTGGAAGCCGCGGCCGATGCTGACGAACACACAACCGTCGGGCCCGATGGTGTCGCCGGCGCGACTCAGGTAATCGGCCAGCGTGCCCCAGATGAGCTGGTAAGGCAGGCACTCCTTGCCCGAGCAGCCCTGCCGCGCCCGCTCGAGGGCGGCCGGCGAGGTGGCCCCGACGAAGCGGGCGTCGAGCCCCGCGCCGCGCATCGCGGCGGCCGCGAAGCGGCCGCCGCTGCCGCCGATGTTGCCGAACAGGAACGTGCGCTCGCGGTTGCTGCGCAGGGTGAGGGCCACGGGCCGCTCGCACCGCGCGAGCCGGTGCGCCGCGACCGGCTCGGGCGCCGCCACGCCATCGGCGGCGGCCGGCGCACGCGCCTCGCGATAGCCCTGCACCGCGTGCAGGAACGCCTGCACGCGCGTCACGTACCCGGCGCTGCCGCCGTGGCCGTCGCTCTCGAGCACGGTGTGCGGGTAGTCGGCGAGCAGATCGTCGAAGAGATGCTCGATCAGCGAGTTGGGACCGCAGCCGTACGCGCAGAGCAGCATCGGGTACACGTCGCCGGCCGCGGCGGCGGCCACGGCGGCGCGCAGCGTCTCGCCGCCTCCGGCCCAGTGGACGCAGCGCAGACCGGGCGCCGCGTCGCCCACGGTGAAGCAGTCGAGCGGCAGCGGCACGGCGCCGTTGGCGGCGACCAGGTCGTGGATGCCCGAGTTGATCACCTCGTCGTGCACCACGTGCAGCTCGCCGACGATCAGCACGACCGGGATGCCCGCTTCGCGAGCGAAGCTGAGGGCGCGCGCGCCGATCTCGCGCAGGCCCTGCTCGTAGCGTCGCCACGCGGCCGCCGCGACGGTCTGAGCGGCGAGCACCGCGGCCGGGTCGCGCACGCCGAGCAGGGCGGCGGCCGCCTCGAGCTGGGGCAGCACGTCGGGGCCGCCGAGATCGTCGGCCCGATCTGCGAAGAAGACCGGCCGCACGACGGGCGGGGCCGCCGGCTCGGCGGCGAGCGCGTGCGCCAGCATCTGCGGCGTGCCCTGGGCGATCGGACACGTGTAGGTGCCGCTCGCTCCGTGCGACGGCAGGTTGATGAACGCCGGCGCGAAGAGCACGTCGAGCGGTTGCGTGCCGGCCGTGAGCCCGTGAGCGATCTTCACCGGGGCGCAGGCGCCGGGCGCCGCGCAGCGCCGGTCGCCGAGAGCCAGCGCGGCCAGCGTCGGGCGCAGCACCTCGACCGTCGCGCCCAGGCCGGCGACGAAGGCGGTGAAGAACGGCAGGGTGTCGATCAGATAGTGCGCCTGCGGCAAGCCGATGCGGCGGCCGGCCAGCGGGCCGTCCGCCAAGCCGGTCCCACCCGGTCCGGTCGTCTCGACCCCCAGCTCACGCAGCAGGCCGGCGCGCAGCTCGTCGCGCTCCCGATAGGGGTTGGGCGCGTCCTTGGGCAGCTTGGCGCCCACCTCGGAGCGCGCGTCGTACTTGGGGCAGTTGCCGCCGCTCACCACGCGGCGGCGCCGGCCGGCCACCTCGACGATCGCGGTCTCGAGGCGGCAGAGATTCGCGCAGTCGCGGTCGCCACAGCGGCCGCTCTTGCGCTCGACCACACGGGCCGACGCGAAGATCTCGAGGTCGATGGCTTCAGGCCCCGTCGACTCGTCGCCGGACCGCGGCGGGCCCGCGGCCTCGCCGGCCAGCAGGGCGATGCCGAGCGCCCCCATGGCGCCGGGGTTGGGCGGCACCACGACTTCGCGGCCGGTGACCGCCGCCAGAGTCCGGGCCAGCGAGGGGTTGCTCGCCGGCTTGCCCTGGAAGAAGACACGCTCGAGCAGCCGGCGGTCGCCCATGACGCGCCCGATGTAGTTCTTGATGACCGAATACTGCAGGCCGGCGAAGATGTCGTCGCGCTCGAAGCCGTCGGCCAGCGCCTCGGCGGCCACGTCGGCGACGAACACCGTGCAGGTCTGGCCCAGATCCGGCGGCCGCTCCGAGCGTGCGGCCAGGACCCCGAACCCGGCGATGTCGTCGAGGCCGTGCGCCAGCGCCTGCTCCTCGAGGAACGACCCCGTGCCGGCGCTGCAGACCCGGTTCATGTCGGACTCGAGCACGCGCCCGTCACGCACGTTGATGAACTTGGCGTCCTGGCCACCGATCTCGACGATCGAGAGGCTGCGCCCGCCTTCGGCGTCGCAGCGCACCGCGGCGGCGGCGTGAGCGACGATCTCGTTCAGCACGGTCAGGCGTTGGTCGAGGTCGGGGTAGGCGGCCCGCACGACGGTGGCGACGGCGTCGCGACCCGAGCCCGTCAGGCCGATCGCCGCCACGCGATCGGCGGGCCGCGCCAGGCGAAGCTCGGCGACGAGGCGCTTGGCCGCCTCGACCGGGTTGCCGTCGGTGCGCCGGTAGACGTCGGCCAGCACGGCGCCCGAGCGCGGCTCGACGAGCACGCCCTTGGAGCCCGTGGAGCCCAGATCGAGCCCCAGCACCACCGTCGCCGCGGTAGCGGCGGCCGGTTTGCCGTTCGCCGCGGCGAGCTGGACGACCGACCCGGGACCGTCGACCGCCGGCAGGAGCGCGCGCACGCGCCCCCGGCGCTCGACCACGAGCTCCGCAGGGTCGTCGGGCAACGCGCGGCCGCTCCAGTCCTGGGCGGCGGCGAGTCGCAAGGCGCCGAGCGCCTCGAAGACACCGGCCTGCTCCGCGACCTCGACGGGCTCAGCGACCAGCTCGCGGAAGGCCTCGACGAGCGGCGCGATCGTGGCTCCGTGGCCGATCAGGACCACCGGCCCGTCGACCTTGTTGCGGTCGTAGAGCGCGTGCACGTTGCGGGCCACGCTCTCGAACAGCCCGCGAAAGAGGCGGCCGTGGTCTTCGCCCTGGTTGGCGAAATGGGTCAGCTCGCTCTTGGCAAAGACGGCGCAACGCGACGTGACGGTGATGCCGCGATCGGCGGCGGCGGCGAGCGCCACGGCTTCGTCGATCCCGCAGCCGAGGCGCGCACAGAGGCCTTCGACCGTCTCACCGGTGCCGGCCGAGCAGCGTTCGTTCGTCTCGTAGGCGATGCGACCGCCGGCGTCACGAGCGAGCACCGAGTAGCCGCTGCCGCCGATGCGCACCACGGCGAGCGGCCCGTCGGCGCCGTAGGCGTCCCGGGCGGCCCACTCCTGGACGATCTCCTCGGGAACGCCCCCGAGGGCAGGCGCCGCCAGACGGTCGCCGAAGGCGCCGGCAGCGACGACGCCGGCCACCCGCCCGGCGCCGAGCTCGCGGTACAGGGCGAAGAAGGGCGCGAGCGGCTCGCCCAGGTGACGGGTCGCGCGCGATCCCTCGACGACGAGCGCGCCGCCAGCGGTGCGGCGACCCCAGGCGAGCGACGTCGTGACCTTGCCGGCGTCGAGGCCGATCAGCAGGCGCGAGTCGCCGCGCGTCGCGGCGTCGGCAGACGGAGTCCGGGAATGCTGCATCCGCATAGTCTACGACAAGCACCACGGTCGGCCGGCAGCCGACCGCGGCGGCCCGTGCCCGGCCACGGCGATCCGTGGGCGATCGATGCATGGAACGCGGCGTCGTGGTAATTTGGTCGTAGGCCGCCCAGCGTAGGCGGCCCGACCACGACAGGAGGCTGGAACATGGCGACACCGCAGTCGGACGACCCCCGCGACGCTCTCGGCAGGCTGGGCGAGTCGTGGGGCTGGGTGCTGACGTTCGCGATCCTCACCCTTGTCCTCGGCATCATCGTCGTGGCCTGGCCACATGCCACCGTCAAGCTGGTCGCGTTCCTGTTCGGCCTGCAGCTCTTCGTAGGCGGCGTCTTTGCCCTCGTGCGCATGTTCACCAGATCCGGCGAGGGGTCACGGGCACTCTTCGCGGTGCTCGGCATCCTCGGTATCCTGGTCGGCATCTTCGTGTTGCGCCACCTCTTCGAGACGGTCGTGATCCTCGTGGTGCTGCTCGGCGTCTACTGGGTGCTGCACGGCATCATCGAGCTCATCGTGGCGCTCGACCACAAGGGCATGCCGGGCCGAGGCGTGAACATCGTCATGGGCCTGCTCGGCTTCGTCGCCGGCGTCGTCGTGCTGAGCTGGCCGGCGCCGACGCTGCTCGTGCTGGTCTGGGTGCTCGGCCTCTGGCTCATCGTCTACGGCCTGATCGGCATCGCCGGCGCCTTCATGGTCCGGCGAGCGACTGCGTCGTCGCCGCTCAGGCAGGCGTGACTTCGTTGCGCGCCTAGTGCCGCCAGGAGACTTCGTCATTGGCGCTCAGGCAGGCGTGACTTCGTTGCGCGCCTAGTCCGTCGAGCGACTGCGTCGTCGCCGCTCGGGCAGGCGTGACTTCGTCGCGAGCCTAGTCGAGCCCGAGGCGCCGCAGGCCGTCCTCGTCGAAGCCGAAGTAGTGCGCCGTCTCGTGGAGCACGGTGACGCGGATCTGCTCGCGCAGGTCGGCCTCGTCGGCGCTGACCGCCTCGATGTTGCGCGCGAACAGG
>DATIYD010000414.1:0-4430 GCA_035517975.1 Thermoleophilia bacterium
GGCGCCACCATCTATCCCATCGAGGCCGACGTCACCGTGGTCGCCGACTGCGAGCGCATGGTCGGCGTGACCGTGGCCGGCGGCGGTCGTCTCGACGCGCTCGTCAACTGCGCCGGCCTGTGGGTCGAGGGCCCGACCGACACCATGACCGAAGACGACTGGGACCGCGTCGTCTCGGTCAATCTCAAGGGCACCTTCTTCTGCTGCCGCTACGCCATTCCCGAGCTGCGCAAGACGCAGGGCTGTATCGTCAATGTCTCCTCCGAGGCCGGCGTCGTCGGCACCCCCGAGACGGCGATCTACACGGCCTCCAAGGGCGGCGTGAACCTGCTCACCAAGTCGCTCGCCCTCGAGCTGGCCGCCGACCTGGTGCGCGTCAACGCAGTCTGCCCGGGCGACGTCGCCACGCCCATGCTGCAGTATCAGGCCGACACGTTCGGCGGCGGCGACCCCGAGGGCTACCTGCGGCGCCTGCTCGGCTCTTACGCGCAGGGCGAGCGCGCCCGCTTCATCAGGCCCGACGAGATCGCCGAGCTCGTCTACTACCTGGCCGGCGAGAAGGCGGCGCCGATCACCGGCGCCCTGCTGTCGATCGACTTCGGCTCGAGCGCGGGCTACACGTACGCATGACACGATCCGGTCGTGCGCGGGCCGCCGGCAGGGCCCGCACGGACGAGCCGGCAAGCCTGTAAGGAAGGAGCACGTGTCCCAGATGGCAGAGAGACCGTTCATCCACCCGTACATCCCGAACGCCGTGCCGGCCACCAAAGAGGCCATGCTGGCCGAGCTCGGGCTCGACAGCGTCGAGCAGATCTACGCCGAGATCCCCGACCGGCTGCGCTTCAAGGGGCGGCTCGACATCCCTGAGCCGATCCTCGCCGAGCGCGACCTGCGGCGGCACGTCAAGGGCCTGCTCGACCGCAACACGAGCAGCGAGGACAACCTCAACTTCTGCGGCGCAGGCTGCTGGCAGCACTACGTGCCGGCGGTGGTCGACGAGGTGATCAACCGCGCCGAGTTCCTCTCGGCCTACTGCGGCGGCAACTACTCCGACCTGGGCAAGTATCAGGCTCGCTTCGAGTTCAACAGCCAGCTCGGCGAGCTGCTCGACTTGGACGGCGTGGCCAACCCCATCTACGACTGGGGCGACGTCGCCGGGCGCGCCTTCCGCATGACCAAGCGCATCACCGGCCGCTCCCGCGTGCTGGTGCCGCGCACCATGAGCCCCATGCGCCTGGCCGAGGCGCGCACGCTCTGCCAGCCCGAGGTCATGCCCTCGCACGTGGCGATCGACCAGGTCGCCTACGAGCCGGCGACCGGCCGGCTCGACCTGGCCGACCTGCGTGCGAAGCTCGGCGACGACGTGGCCGCCGTGTACTGGGAGAACCCCGGCTACCTGGGCACGATCGAAGACCAGGGCGCCGAGATCGTGCGCCTGGCGCACGAGCACGGCGCCCTCGCCATCGCCGGCGTCGATCCCATCACCCTCGGCGTGCTCGCGCCGCCCGGCGCCCTCGGCGCCGACATCGCCTGCGGCGACATCCAGTGCCTCGGCATGCACATGCACGCCGGCGCCGGCTGCTCCGGCTTCATCGCCTTCCGCGACGACGATCCGGTGTTCGCCGAGGAGTGCCCGCTCGAGCTCTACAGCCTGCTGGCCACCGAGACGCCCGGCGAGTGGCAGGTCGCCGAGGCGTTGCCCGACCGCACGAGCTACGGCGCGCGCGACCAGGGCAAGGACTGGGTGGGCACCGCCTCGGGTCTGTGGACGATCGCAGCGGCCGTCTACATGACGGTCATGGGCCCCCAGGGCTTCGCCGAGCTCGGCGAGACCTGCATCGCCCGCTCGCACTACGCGGCCAAGCGCCTGGCGGCGCTGCCGGGCGTCGAGACCAGGCTCTCGCCGGCCTTCTTCAAGGAGTTCGTGGTCAACTTCGACGGCGCCCGCAAGACGGTCGCCGAGGTCAACGCGGGCCTGCTCGAGCACGCCATCTTCGGCGGCAAGGACCTGTCGTCCGAGTTTCCCGAGCTCGGTCAGAGCGCCCTGTACTGCGTCACCGAGTATCACAGCGAGGCCAATATCGTGGAGCTCGCGACCGCCCTCAAGGAGGTGCTCTCATGAGCGCGCCCACGACCGACGAGGTCCAGGAAAAGCTGGCCAGGCTGGGCCGGCTGCGCCGCGACGGCGGCGCCCTGCGCGAGTACCACGCACCGCGCTGGAACGAGCCCCTGATCATGGAGCAGAGCGTGCCCGGCGAGCGCGGTGTGCTCGTGCCGCGGCCCGAGGACGAGGTCACCGCCGAGGTGGGCGACGCCCTGCGCTACGTGCCGGCCGCCATGCGTCGCGCGGCGCCGCCCGACCTGCCCGAGCTCTCGCAGCACCAGGCGCTGCGCCATTACCTGCGGCTCTCGCAGATGACGCTGGGCATGGACCTGGGCTCCGACATCTCCGAGGGCACCTGCACCATGAAGTACAGCCCCAAGATGCACGAGGAGCTCGTGCGATACCACAAGCACGCCGACGTGCACCCGCTGCAGGACGAAACCACGCTGCAGGGTCTGCTGCAGATCGTCTACGACTGCGGCGAGTACCTGAAGGCGATCTCCGGCATGCAGGCCATCTCCCTGCAACCCGGCGGCGGCTCGCACGCCGTCTACACCAACGCCTGCGTCATGCGCGCCTACTTCGCCGCCCGTGGCGAGCTCGGCCAGCGCGACGAGATGATCACCACGATCTTCTCGCACCCGTGCGACGCCGCGACCCCCGCGGTGGCCGGCTTCAAGGTCATCACGGTCATGCCCGACGAGAACGGCTATCCCGACCTCGAGGCCTTCAAGGCCGCGGTCAGCGAGCGCACCGTGGGCTGCATGATCACCAACCCCGAGGACACCGGCATCTACAATCCGCAGATCGACAAGTACGTCGAGGTGCTTCACAGGGCCGGCGCCCTGGCCTTCACCGACCAGGCCAACGCCAACGGCATCCTCGGGTTTGCGCGGGCGCGCGACGCCGGCTTCGATGCCTGTCATTTCAACCTGCACAAGACGTTCTCGAGCCCGCACGGCTGCGAGGGCCCGGCCACGGGCGCCTACCTGGTGGGCGACGAGCTGGCCCCCTATCTGCCGGTGCCGGTCGTCGTCAACGACGGCGAGCGCTACCACCTCGACTACGACCGGCCCGACTCGATCGGCCGGGTGCGCGGCTTTCTGGGCAACTGGATGGGCGTGCTGCGGGCCTACGCCTGGATCCGCAACCTCGGTCCCGACGGGCTGCGCGAGGTGGCCGAGATCAGCGTGCTCAACAACAACTACCTCGACCGCCTGCTCATGGGCGTGCGCGGCGTGAGCCGCCCCTACGCCGAGGGCCACCGCCGGCTCGACCAGGTGCGCTACAGCCTCGAGACGCTCAAGGAGGAGACCGGCGTGGGCACCGAGGCGGTGCGCGACCGCATGGTCGACTTCGGCATCCAGAGCTACTGGATGAGCCACCATCCCTGGGTCGTGCCCGAGCCCTTCACGCCCGAGCCCTGCGAGACCTACTCCAAGGCCGACCTCGACGAGTGGGCGGCCGTGATCAAGAAGGCCAGCGACGAGGCCTACGCCGACGCCGAGGTCGTCAAGACGGCGCCCCACGCCTCGAGCTCGAGCCGCATGACCAGCCCCGAGGTCATCGAGGATCCCGAGCACTGGGCCTTCACCTGGCGCGCATATAGACGCAAGATCGCCCATGCTGGGTAAGCTGTCCGGCACAGGAGCCTGCGGTCGACGAAAGGGGTACGTGAGATGGGCATGATGATGAGGCTGGGCGGGCTGTTCGGCGGGCTGGTCTCGATGATGATCATGGTCGTGATGGTGATCGCCTTCATCGTCTTCCTGCTCGTCGCGATGATCGCGCTGCTCAGCGTGGTCGGAGCGGTCGTGGCCTACATCAAGCGCGACACCTGGACAAAGCCGGCCTACCGCTGGGCGCGCGACAAGAGCGGCCAGCTGCGCTACGTCCCCTGGAACCCCAGCGAGACGGCCGACGTCGCCAGCTAGCGGCGCCTGCGCGGCGGGGGCGGGGCGGGCTTCTCCTTTTCGAGAAGCCCGCCCCGCCCCCGCTTCTTTTCGGCTCCAGGCTGTCGCTGCGGCCGCCCATGGGTCAGAATGGACGACCATGAGCCCGCGTTCCGACAGAGACCGACGGCGCGGCGGCCCGCCGCGCGCCAGGCAGGCCGTCACGACGACCCGCGACCTGCTGGTGATGATCGCCCGCGTAGTCCTGCTCGCCTTCCTGGCGGCCGCGCTTACCCAGGCCGTCCGCATTCTGATCGAGCAGCCGTCGTATCTTGGTCCGCATGGCACGTTGGACTCATACGCGGCCTTCACGCTGGCCGTCGCGTCGATCGCGCTCATGCTCGCCCTGGCGCTGAACGCGACCTTCCTGCCTG
>DATIYD010000415.1:0-13365 GCA_035517975.1 Thermoleophilia bacterium
AGCGCCACCACGCGCCTTCATCGCCGCCCTCGACGAGGAGCCGGCGGCGGCCACGGGTGCCACCGGGTTCGTCATCCTCGAGAGCGCCGTCGACCCGGCGGCCTACCAGCTCGTCTCGCCCGACATCGCGACCTGCGACGACTGCCGCGCCGAGCTGCTCGACCCGGCCGACCGGCGCTACCGCTACCCCTTCACCAACTGCACCAACTGCGGTCCCCGCTTCACCATCATCGAAGAGCTGCCCTACGACCGCGAGCGCACCACCATGCGCGGCTTCGCGATGTGTCCCGCCTGCCGGCGCGAGTACGAAGATCCAGGCGATCGTCGCTTTCACGCCGAGCCCAACGCCTGCCCGGTCTGCGGGCCGCAGGTCACCCTGCTCGACGTGCGATCGCGTGGGAGCGGCGTCGCGCTGGCGAGCGGTGGCTACGAGCCCATCGCCCGGGCCGCCGAGCTGCTGCGTGAGGGCGCTATCGTGGCGCTCAAGGGGCTGGGCGGCTTTCACCTGGCCTGCAACGCGACCGACGAGGCCGCCGTGCGCCGCCTGAAGGAACGCAAGCGGCGCCCCGACAAGCCGCTCGCCGTGATGTTCGTCGATCTCGCTCAGGTGGGCGAGCACTGCCGTCTGACGGCGGCCGAGCGTGAGCTTCTGACCTCGGTCGAGCATCCCATCGTGCTCGTCGAGTGGCGCGCTCACGGCACCGGCTTCGAGCCCGGCGAGGAGCTCGGTGGGCGCGAGGCTCGGGCGGAGATCAGCCGCGAGGTCGCCGTGCGGCAGCGCTACCTGGGGGTCATGCTGCCCTACACGCCGCTGCACGTCCTGCTGCTCGAGGCAGCCGGCCGGCCGCTCGTCATGACGAGCGGCAACCTCGCCGAGGAGCCGATCGTGCGCGATGTCTCGGAGATCGACCGTCTGGCCGGCATCCCCGACTACCATCTGGTGCACGACCGCGAGATCGCCGCACGCTACGACGACTCGGTGGCCATCGTGCGGCGCGAGCGCGTGCGTCTGGTGAGGCGCTCGCGCGGCTACGCCCCGTTCCCGCTCGCGCTGCCGCGCGAGCTGCCTCAGGTGCTGGCCTGCGGCGCCGAGCTCAAGAACACGTTCTGCCTGACGCGCGACCGCAACGCCTTCCTCTCGCAGCACATCGGTGACCTCGAGAACCTCGAGACGCTCGAGCACTTCGAGGCAAGCATCGCCCTCTACGAACGGCTCTTCCGGCTCACTCCCGAGGTCATCGCCTACGACCTGCACCCCGAGTATCTGGCCACCAAGTACGCCCTGGTGCGCCTGGGCGGGGGCTCGACCGCCGCCCCGCTCGAAGCGGTCGCCGTGCAGCACCATCACGCGCACCTGGCCGCCTGCCTGGCCGAGCACGGCCGCACAGAAGCAGTGATCGGCGTCAGCATGGACGGTCTCGGCTTCGGCACCGACGGCGTGCTGTGGGGCGGCGAGGTGCTGCTCTGCGATCTCGAGGGCTTCCGGCGCTTCGCCCACCTCGAGGAGCTGCCGCTGCCCGGCGGGGCGCTCGCCATCACCCGCCCGGTGCGCACCGCGGCCGGCTGGCTGCTCGCCCTGCTCGGACCCGACGGCCTGGAGCGCGCGCTGCGGGCCGGTCTCGCCGCCGACGACGCCGAGCTCGCCGCCGTGGCCGCCCAGGTCGAGTCGGGCGTGAACGCGCCGCTCACCACGAGCGCCGGGCGGCTGTTCGACGCCGTCGCCGCCCTGACCGGCGTGCGGCAGGCGGTGACCTACGAGGGCCAGGCCGCGATCGAGCTCGAGATGATCTCGACGGCGGGTGCGGCGCCCTACGGCTTCGAGGTCGGAGCGGCGGCGGGCGGCGAGCCGCGCGTCGTGCGGCTCGCCGCCCTCTTCGACGGTGTCCTTGCAGATCTCGAGGGCGGCGCCGAGCCCGGCGTCATCGGGTCGCGGCTGCACGCCACGGTCGCGGCCATCATCCTCGAGGCCTGCCGCCACGCTCGCCGCCAGACCGGTCTTGCCACCGTCGCGCTGTCGGGCGGCGTCTTTCAGAACCGCCTGCTCTGCGACCTGGCCGAGGATGCCCTGAGCGCCGACGGCTTTGAGGTGCTCAGTCACGAGCGACTGCCGGCCAACGACGGCGGACTGTCGTTTGGGCAGGCTGTCGTGGCGGGCTATACTGTCCTGCGCAGACGCGGTCTGCTCGACGTCCAGGCTCAAAGCCCGCTGGAGCGCTGACTCATGTGCCTCGCCATTCCCATGCGCATCACCGCCACCGACGGCGCCGCCGCGACGATCGAGGCCGACGGCCTCGTGCAGAAGACCAGCCTCATGCTCGTGCCCGATGCCCGCGTCGGCGACTACGTGCTGGTGCACGCCGGCTTCGCCATCGCCGTGCTCGAATCCGACGACGCCGCCGAACGCCTGGCGCTGTTCGAGGAGATCGCCGGCATGGCGGCGGGCGACGAGCCCGGGCCGGACACCGATCCTCAGGCGGACAAGCCCTACGACCCCTCCATCTGACCAGACGCCCGACGCCGATCGGGTCGCCGCCCTCGCGGCCGCCCTCGGCCGCCTGACGCCCGGCGCGCGTACCTTCATGGAGGTCTGCGGCACCCACACCATGGCGATCTCGCGCTACGGCCTGCGCGACCTGCTGCCGGCCGGCATGCGCCTGGTCTCGGGACCGGGGTGCCCGGTCTGCGTGACCGCGGTCGGCGACCTCGATGTCGTGGTCGCGCTGGCGCGCCTGCCCGAGGTCACGATCGTCACCTTCGGCGATCTCGTGCGGGTGCCGAGCTCGCACAGCAGCCTGGCCGCCGAGCGCGCCGCCGGCGCCGACGTGCGCGTCGTCTACGCGCCGACCGACGCCCTCGAGCTCGCCGCCGCCGAGCCCGAGCGCCAGTTCGTGCTGGCCGGCATCGGCTTCGAGACGACGGCGCCCACCGTGGCCGGGGCCCTGCTCATGGCCCGCGAGCGCGGCCTGGGCAACTTCTCGGTGCTGAGCCTGCACAAGACCATGCCCGGCGCCTTGCGCGCGCTGCTCGACGCCGGCGAGTCGCGCATCGACGGCTTCATCCTGCCCGGTCATGTGAGCGTGGTGACCGGCAGCGACTGTTACCGGTTCCTGCCGGGCGAGTACGGCGTCGGCGGGGTGGTCGCCGGTTTCACCGCCGCCGACGTGCTCGAGGCGCTGCTCCTGCTGGCCCGCCAACAGGAGCCGGCGATCGAGATCGGCTACCGGCGCGCGGTGACCGCGGCCGGCAATCGGGTGGCCCAGGAGCTGCTGGCCCGCGTCTTTGCCCCGTGCGACGCGGTGTGGCGCGGCCTCGGGCTCATCCCCGGCTCGGGCCTGCGGCTTTCAGAGGAGTTTCGCGACTTCGCGGCCGAGGAGCGCTTCACGGTCGAGCCGGGTGAGCCGGTCGAGCCGCGCGGCTGCCGCTGCGGCGAGGTGCTGCGCGGCCTCATCGATCCGCCTGAGTGCGCGCTCTTCGGGCGGCGCTGCACGCCGGAGATGCCGGTCGGCGCCTGCATGGTCTCTAGTGAAGGTGCCTGCGCGGCCCACTTCCGCTATCGCGCCTTTGACGACCCGGCGGGCGCCGATGACTGACCGGCCACGCATCGCGGTCGGGGGCCGCTGTGCCTGAGGATCGCATCCTCCTCGGGCACGGCAGCGGCGGCCGCCTGTATCGCGACCTGGTGCGCGACGTCTTCCTCGCTCACTTCGCCAACCCGGTCCTCTCGCGCCTGGACGACGCCGCCGCCCTCACGGCTGCCGGACGGATCGCCTTCACCACCGACGCCCACGTCGTGCAGCCGCTCGCCTTTGCCGGCGGCGACATCGGCCGTCTCGCGGTGGCCGGCACGGTCAACGACCTGGCCACCGCGGCGGCCCGGCCGCTCGGCCTGGCCGCCGCGTTCGTCATCGAGGAGGGCTTCGAGATCGCCCGCCTGCACGAGGTCTGCGCCAGCATGGCGGCGACTGCCGCCGAGGCGCCGGTCGAGATCATCACCGGCGACACCAAGGTCGTGCAGCGCGGCGCCGCCGACGGCCTGTTCATCACGACGACCGGCGTCGGCGAGATCGTCGCCGCCCACGACGTGTCGGCCGCCGCCGCGGTGGCCGGCGACGTGCTCCTGCTGTCGGGCACCCTGGGCGACCACGCCCTGGCCGTGCTCGCGGCTCGGGGCGACTTCGCCATGACCCTCGACGTGCGCAGTGACTGCGCGCCGCTCTGGCACCTGGTCGAAGCCGCGCTTGCGGCCGGCGGCCCGGCCGTGCACTTCATGCGCGACCCCACCCGCGGCGGTCTCGCCACCGTGCTGGCCGAGCTCGCCGAAGAGGCCGCGCTCGGCATCGAGGTCGACGAGACGGCGCTGCCGGTCTCGCCGGCGGTGTGCTCGGCCTGCGACCTGCTGGGCTACGACCCGCTCTCGCTGGCCAACGAGGGCAAGATGGTCTTCGCGGTCGCGCCCGGGGCGGCCGAGGCGGTGCTCGAGGCGCTGCGCGGGCGCCCGGAGGGCGCCCGCGCAGCGCGCATCGGCACGCTCGTAGCGGAGCATCCCGGCCGGGTCGCGCTGCGCACCGGCTACGGCACGCGGCGCGTCATCGACATGCCGGTCGGCGAGCTGCTGCCGCGCATCTGCTGAGGTCCGCTCCGGGCGTTCATCTTCCGTCGTCAAAGCTGGGGACGGAGCCTGCCGTCGCGCCCTACAGCTTGCCCGAGACGCGTCCGATACGAAGGGTGTGACGACGAACGGTCATATCGACTACACGGCCTTCAGATCGGCTCTCCACGACGTTCGTAAGCGCGGCATCGCCTCTCTCATCTGCCTCCCGTTCGCGGCCCGGCGCGGCCAGGTCGTGAACATCGGCGGCGAGGAGTACCGGCTGCACGCGCCCGTGACGCACGACGGGGAGCTCGCGGGCATCCTGGTCGCCGACGAGCAGGTCGCCGGCTACAGGGTCACGCGGGTCGAGAGCTCGCTGTAGAGCTGCAGCGTCCGGCGCGCCGCGGCGGAGAGGCTCTGACTCTCCGCGACGGCGCGTCCGGCTACCCGGGGCTCGTCTGCCGCGAGCAGCGTCTCGAGGTGGCCTGCCCAGCGCTCGGCGTCGAAGGGCTCGCACAGGCACCCTTCGACTCCGGTCAACAGGCTCGGCGCGATCCCGACCGGCGTGCTCAGCACCGGCACGTCGCAGGCCAGCGCCTCGACGCAGGCCAGCCCGTAGCCCTCGCGCTGTGAGGTGACCAGCACCGCATCGGCGGCGTTGTACCACAGCGGCATCTCGGCTCGCGGCCGTCCGAAGACGGGCCGCAGCTCGATCTCGGGATGGCGCGCCGCCAGGCGCCCGGCCAGCTCGAGCGCGGCGGTGTAGCGCTTTTCGGGCCGCGCCGGGTCGGCCGGAAAGACGAGGAACCGGCGCCCGGTGTCGGCAGGGAGGCCTAGTCGCGCACGGGCCTCGGCGCGGGGAAGAGGGCGGAACAGCTCGAGATCGACCCCGGGCGGGATCACCGCCGCGACGGGGAAGGGGCACTGGGCGGCCAGCTCCTGCGACACGGCCACGACCGCGGCCGCGCGGCGCGCGACCAGCGCCGTGAGGCGCTTCACGACCGCATGGTGACAGTCGCGCCCATGCACGGTGAGCACGAGAGGCACCCGCCGCGGCGCCGCCAGGGCGACGAGGCCGGAGAGTCCGTAGTGGGCGTGCACGACGTCGGCGTCGGTGCCGGCGAGGGCGAGCTTCAGGGCGGCCAGGGCGTAGCGCCAGGGCCGCCGGCGCGCGTCCCAGTGGTAGACGGCGACGTCGACCTCGCCCGTGGCGCGCAGCGCGGCGACCTGGTCGGCCACGAACACGCCGAAGGCCGGACGCTCTGGCGACGGGTACATGTTGGCGACGATCAAGACGCGGAGCCGGTCGGCGGTCATCGCTAGAGCCTAGCGGGCGGCGGGGCCGGCGGCAACGCCGCCGGCCCCGCCGCCGCGGCGACGTGGCTCTACCTCTCGACCGGCGTGCCGGCGGCGGCAGCGCCCGGTGCCGAGATCGGCTCGGCGCCATGCTCGTCGAGCCAGGCCCGGCCACGCCGCTGCGCGACCTCGCAGGCCCCGTAGAACTCGCCGGTCGCCGGCACCACGGCGTCGTCTCCCAGCGACGGGCGCAGGCCGGTACGGCGGAGCTGGTCGTCGAGCTCGGCGCCGACGCCGGCGAGGTAGAGGCGTCCGCCGCCGCTGGCAAGCTCGGCGGCGTAGTCGCGGATGAGGGCGATCATGGTGCTCGGCAGGCTTCGTCGGCCCCGCAGGCGCAGCACGACGACCGCGCGACGAGCGCCGCCGGTGCCGGGCAGCGACTCCTTGACCTTGGGCGCCGCGGCGAAGAAGAAGCTGCCCTCCACGTCGAGCACCGTGACCGTCTCGCCTGCCAGCGTCGTTGCCCGGGCCACCTCTCTGGCGTGCCCGTCGGCGCTCACCTCGATCTGCACGACGCGCACGTCGAGCGAGGCCTGGTAGAGGTACTTGAGCACCGAGATCGTCGCACCCACCAGCACGGCGTACTGCAGGGGCACCACCAGGACGAGGGCGAAGGTCACGGCCATCACGGCCGCCGAGAGCCGGTCGGCGTTCCAGACGTCGCGCATGGCGCGCGGCTGGATCATGCTGATCGCCGCCACGATCAGGATGCCGGCGGTCACCGCCAACGGCACCTTCGACACGAGCGGCGCGGCGGCCAGCACCACGACGATCACGACGACCCCGGCGAAGACCGACGACCAGCGCGTGCGTGACCCGGCGCTCACGTTGAGCGCCGTGGCGTTCACCGAGCCACCCAGGGTGGCGCCGCCGAGGAAGCCGGCCGAGACGTTGGCGAGGCCCTGGCCGACGAAGTCGCGACTCGTGTCGCCGAAGCTGCCGTCGGCGTTGGCGACCGAACGGCCGATGCCGGCGCCCTGCACGAGCCCGATGATCGCCAGCGAGAAGGCCGGCAGCAACAGGCCCGGCACCAGGGCGAGGTCGGGCAGGTGGGGTACGGGGAAGCCGCTGGGGATGGGGGCGATGTCGCCGACGACCTTCACCGACGACAGCCCGAGGAGCGCGACGACCGCTGTGACGACGACCAGTGTCGCCGCCATCGCGAAGAGCTTGAGGCGCGACCTCCTCATCACGAGGATGAGGGCCACTGTGGCCAGGCCGACGAGCGTGGTCGACAGGTCGGCGCGACCGGCGTGGACGACCATGTCGGTCGCGCTCTCGACCTTGTTGGCGTAGGAGCTCTTGAAGCCGGTGAGCGCGGTGAGCTGCCCGAGCACGATCTGCACGGAGACGCCGGCCATGAAGCCGACCATGACGGCGTTCTCGATGAAGCGCACCAGGTTGCCCGCCCGCAGGAGGCCGGCCGCCAGCATCAGGATGCCCGTGGTGACGGTCAGCACGAGCATGCCGGCCACCCGCTGCTGGGGCGGCAGGGCGGCGATCGCGCCGCCGGCGGCCAGGCAGAGGGCCGCCGTCGGCACGATGGTCATGCGCTGCGAGCTCTCGGAGAGGGCGCCGACCGGGGTGCCGACCATGGCCGAGTAGAGGCCGTGCACCGGCGGCACGCCGGCGAGGATCGTGTAGGCCATGGTGTTGCCGATCTGCGACGCGCCGACCGTGAGGCCGGCCAGCAGATCGCGAGGGAGCGTGGCGCGCGTGGGAAGGTCGAGCCTGGCGGCGAGGCCGCGACGGCGCGGGCGGCCTGCGCCGGCCTCGCGCCCGCCGGTCAAGGTTCGGGGCGACGCCGTGCCCGTGCCGGCGTGGCGGGGGGGTCGTCGAGGGGCTCGAGGCCGACGTTCTCGCCGCCCCAGTTGTAGAAGAACTTCTCGGTGCGCAGCACGTGCCAGGTCTCCGTGTAGCTGATGCCGTCGACCTGCTCGAGGTCTTCGTTCAAGAACTTGAACAGCCCTTCGGTGTCGGGCAGGAACGCCTCGATCATGATGTCGAAGCTGCCGGCGACGTAGGAGAGATACGCGACGTGCTCCATCGCCGCGAGCCTGGCGCCGACCTCCTTGACGCGTCCCGGCACGACCCTGACCCCGATCAGCGCGTCGATGGGGAATCCGATGGGCGCCGGGTTGACCCGCGCTTCGATGAAGATCGCGCCGGCGTGGACGAGGCGGTCGACCCGCTTGCGGATGGTGGGCTCGGACACGCCGACGGCGCGGGCGATGTGCGCGTAGGCCAGGCGCCCGTCGTGGCGCAGGAGCTTGACGATGCGCCGGTCGAGGTCGTCGAGCTTGACGATGCCGTGCGGCAGGGAGCCCTGGCGGACCAGCGGCGTCGGTTTAGGATTCATATCCTTATCGCGACTCACGATCAGTAACTATAGTGATTGTCGGCTTGAGCTTCAATACCATCCCGAAACTCGCCACAATCGTTGTGATTCCGTCGTTTCTTTCTTGCCAGCGCCCGGCCGGGATGCTAGGGTTTGCTCGTCGACGACGCTGCCCGGGCGCGTACCCGTGTCGCGCGTGGGCAGCCGCACCAGCCACTACCTGATCGAGGAGCAGCCGCATGAACGTCATCGTCCCTCTCTGGTCCGTTCCACGTTCGGTCTCGACCGGCTTTGAGCGCATGATGATGGAACGCGGCGACTTCACCGTCATCCACGAACCGTTCTCGTACTTCTTCTACCTGAAGGCCGAGGGCGCGGCCGCCGTCGGCATGAACGTCGACCCCGACCATCCCACCGATTACGACGAGATCGTGGCGATGATCGAGCGCGCCGCCGCGGAGCGCCCCGTCTTCTTCAAGGACATGTCGTACCACGCCTTCGCCGGCGCCGACGAAGCGTTCATGAAGATGTTCACCAACACGTTCATCATCCGCGACCCCGCCTACACCCTTGTCTCGGGCCAGAAGATGAACCCCGGCTTCACGCTCGAAGAGGCGGGCTACGAGACGCAGTTCAAGATGTACGAGATGGTCAAGAAGCTCACCGGCAAGGTGCCGCCGATCGTCGACGCCGAAGACCTGATCGCCAGCCCCGAGACGGTCGTCAAGGGCTACTGCGAGATGACCGGCATCCCCTTCCTGCCCGAGTCGCTCACCTGGGAGCCCAAGCTCGACGACCAGTGGAAGTCGTGGGAGTCGTGGCACCTCGACGCCGCCAAGAGCACCGGCTTCAACAAGGACATGGAGGACTTCGGCTTCACCGTAGACGACGTGCCGCGGCTCAAGGAGATGTACGAGCAGTGCATGCCGTTCTACCAGGTGCTCTACGAGGATCGCATCCGGCCGTGACTCGTGGCCGGCGCCGCTTGCGCCCCGATCATCCGGGCGTCTGTGCCTGCGAGACCCGGCCTACGGCAAGCTCGCCGGGCCGGGTCTTCGGCCGTCAGCGCTCGTGTAGGCCGCACTCGCGGTCGGTGGGGCTCTCCCACCACCAGCGGCCCGAGCGGTGGTCTTCGCCCGGCATGACGGCGCGCGTGCACGGCGCGCAGCCCACGCTCGGGAAGCCCTGGTCGTGGAGCGGGTTGTAGGGCACGTCGTTCTCTTTGACGAACGCCATCACCCTGGCCTCGTCCCAGGCCGCGAGCGGGTTGATCTTGATGAGGTTGGCGGCGTAGTCGAGCTCGACCGGTGCGACCGTCTGGCGGGTGGCGCCCTGGCCGCTGCGCAGGCCGCAGACCCAGGCGTCGAGGCCGGCCTGCGCGCGTCGCAGCGGACGCACCTTGCGCACCTCACAGCAGCGGTGACGCTCCTGGATGCTGTCGCGGAAGAGGTTGACGTTGCCGTCGGCCACCATCGCTTCGACGTCGGCCGCGTCGGGGCAGTAGCTGCGGATCGGCAGGCCGTAGCGCTTGACCGTACGGTCGATCAGGTCGTAGGTCTCGGGGAACAGACGGCCGGTGTCGAGCGTGAAGATGGGGATGTCGAGCCCGGCGTCGGCGATCATCGCCGTGATGACCTGGTCCTCGAGACCGAGTGACGAGGCAAACGCGATGCGGCCGGCGAAGCGCTGTGCGGCGGTCGCGAGCACCTCGGTGGCCGAGGCGCCGGCGACGGCGGAAAGAACATCGGCGACGGACTCTGTCGAGGTCATCGGATCTCCTCGCATTCGTGCTCTTCGTCCGCCCACGCGACGAGCGCGTCGCCCCGGCCTTAGGGCGGCGAGGGCGTGCCGGCGGATTCGGAGAATCATACGAAGCGACGACGGATCTCGCAAATCGGTGCGGTGCGACGGCGCTCGGAAGGCCCGCCGACGAGGCTACGTGCGATCCTGGAAGGCCTTCTGCAGGATCTTCGCCACCTCGGGCCGGGTGAACCAGGTTGGCAACCGCCTGCCCTTGGCGAGGTAGTCGTCGCGTACCTGAGTGCCTGAGATCGAGCGCATTCTCGCGCCCGGAGGCACCTTGTCGATCTCCTCGTAGCGCTCCTCGTCGGCCAGGTAGACGAGCTCAGGGAACGCAATGGCGTGCACGCCGACCTCGGCGGCGTAGCGCTCGGCGAAGACCTGAGCCTCGTACGGCCCGTAGAACGGCGCGCCGTGCGAGTCCTTGCCGGGCCCGGCGTGGTCGCGGCCGACGATCAGATGGGTCGCGCCGTAGTTGCGGCGGATGATGGCGTGCCAGATGGCCTCGCGCGGGCCGGCGAAGCGCATGGCGAGCGGCATGAGTGAAAGCAGCGTGCCGGTGGGGTCGTAGTAGTCGGCCACGAGCACCTCGTACACCTCGACGCGCAGCGCCGCGTCGACGTCGCCCGCCCTGGTCACGCCGACGGCCGGATGGATGAGCAGCGTGCCGCCTACGGCCGCCGCCGCGCGCTTGCTGATCTCCTCGTGGATGCGGTGCATGGGATTGCGGGTCTGAAAGGCGACCACGGTCGGGTTGCCCAGGGCCATGAGGCGGGCGCGCGTCTCGGCCGGCGTGAGGCACAGTGGCCCGTGCAGGCGATGCCGGGGCAGATCGAGCACCCGGGGACGGCCCGCCAGATAGTGCACGGGCCAGCGCGCCGACTCGGCGACCAGGGGGTGGGCGCTGTCGTCGGCGCCCAGCACGGCGCGCATCTCGCGCAGGTTGTCGAACGGGAAGATCTCGTCGACCTCGAGCACGGCGAGCGGCGCACCCTGCTCGTCGACGAGGGCGACATCGCGTGGCGCCCGGGGCAGGATCTCCTCGCGGATGGGCACGGCGAGGGGGATGGGAAAGACGGTGCCGTCGGCCAGCCGCATCTCGATGAGCACCCGGTCGTAGTCGGGGCGCGCCATGAAGCGGTCGAGCGGCGAGAAGGCCCCGACGGCGAGCATCTCGAGGTCGTACTGGGCGCGGAGCGAGAGCGGCACCTGGGGCAGGCGGCGCGCTCGTTCGAGCAGCGCGCGCCGCTCGTCGTCGTCGTGGACCACGAGGTCGACGAGCCGCCCGCCGAAGGGCGGGATCAGCTCGCACGCCGGCGGAGCGGGCCGTGGGGTGGTGGTGCCCGTCGTCCCCGAGGTCGGCGGCGACGCCGCGCCCGTGGCCGGCGTTCCGGCTGCCGCGCCGCTGCCGTCCATCGCTACGCCTTGAGCGCGCGTGATTCGACCGTCGGCGTGTCGGCGAGGAGCTTCTTCGTGTAGTCGGCCTGCGGGTTGGCGAGCACGTCGTCGGTGCGCCCGTACTCGACGATACGGCCCTCGTTCATGACCGCGACGTCGTAGGCGAGGCTGCGGATCAGAGCAAGGTTGTGGGTGACGAACAGCATGCTCAGGCCGATCTCGCGCTGCAGGCGCACCAGCAGCTCGACGATCGAGGCCTGCACCGACACGTCGAGCCACGAGGTGACCTCGTCGCAGACGAGCACCGTGGGGTCGGCCGCCAGGGCGCGCGCGATGGCGACGCGCTGGCGCTCGCCACCCGAGAGCTGGTCGGGGTAGCGGCCGAGCAGCGACTCGTCGAGCGAGACGAGCTCGAGCACCTTGGCGAGGCGCTTCTCGCGCTCGTCGCGGTTGCTCGTCTGCTCGAACGTGTTGAACTCGAAGAACAGCGTCAGCGGCTGCATGAGGATCTGGGCGATCGTCTTGCGCGGGTTGAGCGAGCTGTAGGGGTTCTGGAAGACGTACTGGATGGCGCCGCGGATGGCGCGCGTGCGGGTGCGCGCCAGGCGCGCAAGCGGCTCCCCGCGAAACGCGATGCCGCCCTCGATCTTGAACGGGTGCAGGCCGGCGATGCAGCGCGCCAGGGTGGTCTTGCCGCTGCCCGACTCGCCCACGAGCGCCAGGCAGTGGTGCGGGCGCAGCGTGATGTCGATGTCGTGCAGGATCTTGCGGCTCCCGTACCAGGCGTTCAGGTTCCGCACGGTGATGAGCGCGCCGTCGTCGCCCTGCTGCAGGCCGCCCGTGTCGTCGACCTCGAGGACCGGCGCCTGCGCGCGGACCTCGTCGTGGCGCCAGCAGCGCACGCGGTGCAGGTCGCCGACCATGACCTCGGGCGGCATCTCGGCCGAGCACTGCTCGACCGCGTAGGCGCAGCGCGGCGCGAAGGCGCAGCCCGGCGGGCGGTGCCCGGGGCGCGGCGCGAAGCCGGGGATACCCTCGAGGGTGCGCCGTCCGCTGAGCAGCGGGATCGCGTGCAGCAGCCGCCGCGTGTAGGGGTGGCTCGCGCCGTCGAAGAGCTCGTCGGCGGGGCCGATCTCGACGAGCCGTCCGGCGTACATGACGGCGATGCGGTCGGCCAGCGAGGCGACAACGGCGAGATCGTGCGTGACATAGACGGCGGCGGCCTTGTGGCGTCGCGTGAGGTCGCGGATCGTGTCGAGCACGTGGGCCTGCGTCGTCACGTCGAGGCCCGTCGTGGGCTCGTCGAGCACGATCACCTTGGGCCGGCAGGCGAACGCCATGGCGAGGGCGACGCGCTGCTGCTGCCCGCCCGAGAGCTGGTGCGGGTAGCGTCGCAGGAACTCCTTGGTGCTCGGCAGCACGACCTCGGCCATCATCTCGGCGATGCGCTCGTCGCGCTCGGCGCTGGAGGAACCGAAGCCGTGCACGTCGAGGATCTCGCGGAGCTGGAGGCCGATCCGCAGGGCGGGGTTGAGCGCGGAGCCGGGGTCTTGCGGCACGTAGCTGATGACGCCGCCGCGCAGCTGGCGCAGCTGCGAGGAGCCCAGCGAGAGCAGGTCGCGATCGTCGATCGTGATCGTGCCGCCGGCGATCGCGGCGCCGCGGCGCTGGAAGTTGAGCAGCGAGGTGGCCGCCGTGGTCTTGCCCGAGGCCGATTCGCCCACCAGACCGAGCACCTCGCCCTCGACGAGCTCGAAGTTGACCTCGTGATCGATCTCCACGCCCGACGGGTCGAGGGCGATCTCGAGGTCCTTCACGGTGAGGATGATGTGGCTCATGCTGCCCCCGTGTCGCGCTCGAGGCCGATCATGGCGTGAGACAG
>DATIYD010000416.1:0-4748 GCA_035517975.1 Thermoleophilia bacterium
CCCCCCCCCCCCCCCCCCCCCGACCCACGCCTACCTCAAGGTCTCCGACGGCTGCGACCGGCGCTGCGCGTTCTGCGCCATCCCGCTCATCAAGGGCACCTACGAGGCGATCGCCCCAGCCACGATCCTGGCGGCGGCCCAGGCCGCCCTCGACGGCGGCGCTCGCGAGCTCGTGCTCGTCGGGCAGGACACGTCGCGCTGGCGCTGGCCCGGCTACGGCGGCCTGGAGCGGCTGCTGGGCGATCTGCGGGCGCGCGGCGCGCTGTGGCTGCGCCTGCTCTACCTGCAGCCCGACGGGCTCTCAGAGGCCGTTCTCGAGGCTCTGGCGGCCTTTGCCGTGCCCTACGTCGACCTGCCGCTCCAGCACGCGGCGCGGCCCGTCCTGCGGGCCATGGGGCGTGCCGGCGACGGTGAGTCCTATCTGGCGTTGCTCGAGCGTGTGCGCGCCCATCTGCCGGGGGTCGCCGTGCGCTCCACCTTCATGGCCGGCTACCCCGGCGAGACCGACGCCGACCTCGAGGAGCTGCTCGACTTCATCGCGGCGGCGGGCCTCGCCGTCGGCGGGGTCTTCGCCTTCGATCCCCAGGAAGGCACCGTCGCTGCGGCGTTGCCGCGCCAGGTGCCCGAGGCCCTGCGACAGGAGCGGGCGGCGCTGGTCGGCGCGGCGCTCACCCGCGCCGCCGAAGCGTACTGGCGGTCGTTCGTCGGCCGTCGGGTCGAGGTGCTCGTCGAACGGGGCTCTCGTGGCGTGTCGCCCGGCGTCGCTGGTAGAATCGCCCAGCAGGCCCCCGACGTCGACGGCCTCACGTGGGTGGCCGGTGCCAGGGCGCGTCGCGGCCGGCTCCTGCAGGCGGTGGTCGACGACGTCGACGGGTACCATCTCCTCGCGCAGGTCGTGACATGAGCGTCGACACCGACAAGCGATCCGCCACCCGCTCGGCCGTGAACGCCGCCAACGCGATCACCGTGGCCCGCATCCTGCTCATCCCCGTGTTCGTCGTCCTGCTCGTCTCCGACATCCCCTATGGGCAGTACCTGGCGATCGCGGTGTTCGCCGTGGCCGCCTTCACCGACAAGCTCGACGGCTACGTGGCGCGCTCGCGCGGCCAGATCACGACGCTCGGCCAGTTCCTCGACCCGCTGGCCGACAAGCTGCTCATCTCGGCCGCGCTGATCGCCCTCGTGGGGCTCGACAAGCTGCCCGCCTGGGTCGCCATGGTGATCATCGGCCGCGAGTTCGCCGTGACCGCCCTGCGGGTGGTGGGTATCGACCAGGGTGTCTCCATCCCGGCCGGCACGCTGGGTAAGGCCAAGACCACGAGCCAGATCGTCTGCGTCATCATCCTCATGTGGCCGCACGCCCACTCCACCTGGACCACCTGGGTCGAGGTGATCGCGGTCGCGGCCATGGTGGCGCTCACCCTCATCTCCGGCGTGCAGTACTTCGTGAAGGCCCGCGACAACCTGCACCTGCCGGGCACGGGGAAATGACGCGACCCGCGGCCGCCGTGCTGCTCAGCGGCAGCGAGCTGCTCGACGGCCGCACCCGCGACCGCAACGGTCACTACCTGGGCGGAGCGCTCTCGGGACGTGGCTTTCGTGTGAGCCACGTCCTGGTGTCGCCCGACGACCCCGACGGCCTGCGCCGCGACCTGCGGTTCCTGCTCGACGAGCGCCCGGCCGTGCTCGTGATCTCGGGCGGTCTGGGCACGACGCACGACGACCTCACGGCCGAGACGGTCGCCGCGGTCACGGGTCGTCCGCTGGCCGAAGACCCCGAGGCCCTGCGCATGGTGACCGCCGCGACCCGCCGGGTCGCTGCCCGTCGCGGTCTCGAGCTCGGAGAGCTGCTGCCCGAGATGGCGCGCCAGGCACGCCTGCCGGCCGGCAGTCGTGCCATCCCGCCGGCGGGCGTCGCCCCCGGCTTCATCGCGCACGACGAGGGCACGGCCATCGTCGCCCTGCCCGGCGTGCCCTGGGAGGTCGAGGCGATGTGGCCCGCCGTGCTCGACGAGCTCGCGACCCAGGCCGGGGCCGAGGCGCCGTGCACCCGGAGCCTGCGATTCTACGGCTGGGGCGAGGTGCAGGTCGCGGCCCTGCTGCGCGGTTGCCCGACCGACCGTCTGCGCGTCGCGATCACGGCCTCGAGCGGAGAGGTGACGGTCACCACCGGCTACGAGGCCGGCGATACCGCGGCGAGCGCCCAGGCCGACGCCCTGGCCGCGGCGCTCGCGAGCGCCGGCCCGCTCTTCTCGCTCGACGGCCGCAGCGTCGACCAGCTCGTCGCCGACCTGCTGCGCGGCCGTGGCGCCACCGTGGCCACCGCCGAGTCGTGCACCGGCGGCCTGCTCGGGGGCCGCCTCACCGAGCTGCCCGGCAGCTCTGACTACGTCGTGGGCGGCGCCATCGTCTACTCGAACGCCGCTAAACGCGCGCTGCTCGACGTGCCGGCCGACCTGCTCGAGACGCACGGCGCCGTCTCGGCGCCGGTCGCGCAGAGCATGGCGGAGGGCGCGCGGACGGCTCTTGGGGCCGACTACGCGCTCAGCGTCACCGGCATAGCCGGGCCCGACGGCGGCACGCCCGACAAGCCGGTCGGTCTGGTGTTCATCGGCTGTGCCGGAGTGGGGGAGACGCTGGTACGCCGTCACGAGTTCCCGGGAGACCGGGCCGCGGTGCGCGCCTGGAGCCTGACCGCCGCGCTGCACCTGCTGCGCCAGTCGCTGGAGCGATGACACCCGACTATCCGGCAAAGCCGCACCGGAGCGAGACGCCGCGGTCGCAGCGCCGGCCCGACGCGGAGCGCGAGCCCAGCCGCCGGCTCTTCGTAGCCTGCGACCTGCCGGCAGAGGCAGCCACGGCTGTGGCGCGCTGGCAAGCCGCCGAGCTCGCCCCGCACGAGGAGCTGCGGGTCGTCTCCACGCTCCACGTGACGCTCTGTTTCCTCGGAGCCGTGCCCGAGCGCCGCGTCGACGACGTCGCCGCGGCGCTCGGCGAGCTGCGCCTCACGCCCCTGCCGACGGCGCTCGGCGAGCCCTTGTTCCTGCCGCAGCGCGGCCTCAGCCGCGTGGTTGCGATCCACCTCGACGACCCCGACGGGGCGCTCGCCGCGACCCAGCGTTCCGTCTCCGACGCCCTGTACCATCTCGGGGTGTACGCGCCCGAGAAACGACCTTGGCTGGCCCACCTCACGGTGGCTCGCTTCCGGCGCCCCGGTCAACCCTTTTCGCTGCAAAACGTCACCATTGCGCCGTTTGGACTGCCTTCGGTCATCCTGTATGCTAGCGTCCTGGAGCGGGGTGGGGCAGTCCACACTCCCCTTGCCACGTTTCCCACCCCAGCCTGACGAGAGGAGCACGCCACCGTGGATAGGGACAAAGCCCTCGAAGCCGCCGTCACCCAGATCGAGCGCCAGTTCGGCAAGGGCAGCATCATGCGCATGGGCGAGCATGCCGCGGCAGCCGACCTGCAGACCGTGCCGACGGGCTCGCTCGCCCTCGACATCGCGCTCGGCGTCGGCGGCATCCCGCGTGGGCGCATCGTCGAGATCTACGGCCCCGAATCGTCGGGCAAGACGACCCTCGTCTACCACCTGATCGCCCAGGCTCAGCGCCTCGGCGGCGTCGCCGCCTTCATCGACACCGAGCACGCCATGGATCCAAACTACGCGCGCACCATCGGGGTCAACGTCGACGATCTCCTGGTCAGCCAGCCCGACTACGGCGAGCAGGCGCTCGAGATCACCGAGATGCTCATCCGCAGCGGCGCCATCGACATCGTCGCGATCGACTCGGTGGCCGCGCTCACGCCGCGGGCCGAGATCGAAGGCGAGATGGGCGACAGCTTCGTGGGCCTGCAGGCGCGGCTCATGAGCCAGGCGCTGCGCAAGCTGGCCGGCACGCTCAGCAAGTCGGGCACCATCTGCGTCTTCACCAACCAGCTCCGCGAGAAGATCGGCGTCATGTTCGGCAACCCCGAGACCACGACGGGCGGCAAGGCCCTCAAGTTCTACGCCACCATCCGTCTCGATATCAGGCGTATCGAGACCCTCAAAGAGGGCACCGAGGCGGTCGGCAACCGGGTGCGCGTGAAGGTCGCCAAGAACAAGGTCGCGCCGCCGTTCAAGCAGGCCGAGTTCGACATCATGTACGGCACCGGCATCTCGCGCGAGGGCACCCTGCTCGACCTCGGCGTCGCCGCCGACGTCGTGCACAAGAGTGGCGCGTTCTTCAGCTACAACGACGAGCGCCTCGGCCAGGGGCGCGCGGCCGCCCGCCAGTTCCTGCGCGACAACCCCGACATCGCCGACGACATCGAGCGCCAGATCCGTGATCGCGCCGGGCTGCCGGCCGCGCCCGCACCCGAACCGGCCGCCGGTCCGGCCGGCAAGGCTTCGGCTGCGGCGGCCCTGGCAAAGGCCGAGGCCGAGACCGTCAAGGCGCCGGCCAGCGCCGACTGACCCGCGTCGAGGCCGGCGTCGTGCCGACCGTCACGGCCCTCAAGCCCACCCGCCGCGAAGGTCGTGTGGCCGTGCACGTCGACGGCAGCTTCGTGGTCGCCGTGGGCGAATCGCTGCTCGTGCGCCACGGTCTGTTCGTGGGCCTCGAGCTGAACGAGGACCAGCTCGCCGCCCTGCGCACCGACGCCGACGCCGACCGCACCCTGGCCGACGCCTACCGCCTGCTGGCCCACCGGGCCCGCGCCCTCGCCGAGCTCAGGCAACGCCTGCGGGCCAAGGGTCACGACGA
>DATIYD010000417.1:0-2048 GCA_035517975.1 Thermoleophilia bacterium
TGAGACCGGCACCTACGAGGCTTGGCGCCAGGCCGGCTCACCGAGCACGGCCGACGCCGCCCAGGCACGAGTCGACGAGCTGCTCGCGGTCGAGCCGCCGGCCTTCCCGGCCGATCTCAGTCGCGAGTTCGACGCGATCATCGCCGCCGCCGAACGGTGACGACCGCCGGCGATGTACACTGGCAGCGGCCCGCGAGGCCCCTCTTGGCCGTCAGCGTGACCGGGCCGGTCGGCAGCGAAGGAGCGCGGTGAAACGAGTCCGTCTGAAGTCGGCCGCCCGCGACCACCCGGGCGCATAGGAGCACTCCCCGTCGCGGGCGGACGTGCGGCGCCTCGCCGGCGCTCGCACCCGCCGCCTTCCCTCGCCTTCGGAAAGGACCGACCGAGATGACCTACGCAGACGGCTGCTATGTGGGCAAGCGCGTCAAGCTCGAGCTGCTCAGCCCCGACGACGTGAAGCAGATCCACGAGGCTACCCTCGACGTGATCGAGAACGTCGGCGTCATGTTCCACTCCCAGAACGCCCTCGACGTGCTCGAGGAGCACGGTGCGACGGTCGACCGTGAGACGACCGTGGCCAAGGTGCCCGGCGAGGTGATCGAGCGGGCGCTCGCCGCGGCGCCGCACGAGTTCACGCTGGGGGGCCGCACGCCCGAGTACGACCTGCCGCTCGACGGCGAGCATCTCTACATCTCCTCCGACGGCTGCGGCGTGTTCTACCGCGACCCGGCCACCGGTGAGGTGCGCTCGTCGCGCAAGGAGGACCTCGAGAACTGCGCCCGTGTCGTGCAGGCGCTCGACAACGTCTCGGCCACCTCGGCCGTGGTGAGCGCCCAGGACTGCCCGATCCAGAGCCGGGTGCTCCACGAGTTCGACGCCTGTGTGCGCAACTCGGCCAAGCACAGCATCGTGGTCTCGATCAAGGAAGACTGGGAGGCGCGCAGCCTGATCGAGATGGCCGCGGCCCTGGCCGGCGGCCGCGACGAGCTGCGCAAGCGGCCGACCTTCACGGCCATCATCTGCACGGTGAGCCCGCTCCATCAGGAGCGCTTCGGCATGGACCTCGCCCTCACGCTGGCCGAGGCCGGCATACCGGTGAGCTTCTATCCCATGCCGATCCTGGGCGCCACCGGACCGATGACGATCGCCGGCTCGGCCGTGGTCAATAACGCCGAGTTCGTGAGCGGCGCTGCTCTGGTGCAGCTCGCCCATCCCGGCGCGCCCGTCATCCACGGCGGCGGCCCGACCGCCATGTACATGAACAGCGGCGCGTATGCGAGCAACTCGCCCGAAGCGGTGCTGCTGCGCTCCTGCCAGGGCTTCATGGCCGACTTCTACGGCGTGCCCTCGTGGTACGGCGCCGGCGCTACCACCGCCAAGGAGCCCGGCATCCAGAGCGCCTACGAGAACACGATCGCCATGTTCATGGCGTACGCCTGCGGCGCCGACGTGACCTTCGGCACCGGCCTGCTCGACGGCTCGCGCATCCTCTGCCTCGAGAACATGGTGGTCGACGACGAGATCCTCGGCATGGTCAAGCGCATCCTGCGCGGCGTCGAGGTGACAGACGAGACGATCGCCCGCGACCTGATCGCCAAGATGGGCTTCAACGGCAACTACCTGTTCGATTCGCACACGCGCAAGCACGTGCGCGAGCTCTGGCAGGCCAAGCTCGGCGAGACCGGCACCTACGAGGGCTGGAAGCAGGCCGGCGCGAAGAGCACGGTCGAGAAGGCCCAGGACAAGGTGCGCGAGATCCTGGCCGCCGAGCCCATCGGCTTTCCCGACGACCTCGGCCGCGAGTTCGACGCGATCATCGCGGCGGCCGAGCGCCAGACCGTCTAGGAGCGATCCTTTGAGCGCGGCTGTGACAACCGGCGCCGATGTGGTCGTCCCCCACATTGCCAACGTGAGCAAGGTCCTCAGGATCGTTGTGAAGTAAGCTTGGCGGTGCGCCGCGACGGCGCACTGCTGACGTGACCGACACACACCTGACGATACGACAAGCCGACCGTGCGGCGCAGGAGGTCGCAAGCGACCTCCTGCGC
>DATIYD010000418.1:0-4512 GCA_035517975.1 Thermoleophilia bacterium
TGACCGCTGCGCCCTGCCCCATGCCGCCACCGCGACGGCGGGACAACAGGAACAGGACCATCATGGTGCCCCACGTCAGCCCGAAGCTGATGATCGCAAGGGCGGCGGCCTGCTGCGCCTTGGTGTTGCCAATGTAGTAGATGTAGACAGCGAAGCTCTGGAACAGTAGCAGACTCGAGATCGTGTACTCGCCCATGACGATGGCCAGCGTGAGGAAGGCGCCGCCCAGCATGGCCGTGCGGATGTTGGGCAGGATGACGAAGAGCAGCGTCTTCCAGGGCGGCGCGCCGCAGCTCTGGGCGGCCTCGGTCAGCGTGCGCACGTCGATCGCCCGCATGCCGGCGTCGAGCGAGCGATAGGTGAAGGGCAGCGCCTGGATGACGTACGCGAAGGCCAGGATCTGCGAGCTCGAGAGCAGCCAGGGCATGGTGTTGAAGGCCCCCGAGAGCCCGACCACGAGGGCGACGGGCGGCACCACGAAGGGCAGGATCGAGATCACGTCCATCACCGGCCGCAGCCGCGGCAGGCGCAGGTGCACCCAGTAGATGGTGGGCACCATCAGCAAGAGGCCGATGATGACGGTCTCGACCGACAGCCGCAGCGAGAACAGGAAGCTCGAACGGAACGCCGGGTCGGCGAAGATCTGCCCGTACCACCTGAGGCCGTACTGGTGCTGACCGGTCTGGAGGCTGAACTGCAGCGTCGAGTACAGCGGCACGAGAAAGTAGAGAGCCGCCATGATCAGCCAGAACCACGTCCAGAAGGACATGTGGCGCCGCTCGCGCCGGGCGCGACGAGGCGTTTCGCCGATGCGGGCCGCTACGGTCGCCATGCCGTCGCCCCTCCGGTCGTCGAGCCGGTCGTGAAGCGCTTAGCGCTTGAGCATGCGCACGCCCACGGGATCGACGCGCACAGCGACACGCGTGTCGGGCGGCATTGTGAGGGCGCGGATGCTGGGCACGTCGGCGACGAGATCGCCGAGGTCGGAGGCGAGGGTGACACGGGTCACGGAACCCAGGAAGGTGTGCATGAGGACCTTGCCCTCGATCACGCCCTCGGGCGCGCTCGCCCCGTCGGCCAGCTCCTCGAGCTGGACCGACTCGGGCCGGATGAGCACCAGCACCTTGTCGCCTACCGTCACGCCGGCGATGTCGTTCACGCCGATCGGTCGCTGCGATGAGCCGATGACGACCGTGCCGGCCGCCCGCAGGTTGCCCTCGAAGCCGTTCATGAGACCCACGAAGTTGGCCACGAACTCGGTGCGCGGGCTGCGGTAGATGTCGGCCGGCGCCCCGACCTGCTCGAGATTGCCGTCGGACATGACGGCGATGCGGTCGGAGATCGACAGCGCCTCTTCCTGGTCGTGCGTGACGTAGAGCGTCGTGATGCCCAGTCGGGTCTGCACCCGCCTGATCTGCTGACGCAGGTCGACGCGCACCTTGGCGTCGAGGGCCGACAGCGGCTCGTCGAGCAGCAGGATGGCGGGCTCGATGGCAAGGGCGCGGGCGAGGGCCACGCGCTGCTGCTGGCCGCCGGAGAGCTCGTGGGGGTAGTTGCCGACCCGCTCGGCCAGACCGACGAGGCCGAGCAGCTCGTCGGCACGAGCGCGGCACTTGTCGCGCGCGACCTTGCGCATGCGCATGCCGAACTCGACGTTCTGGCGGGCCGTCATGTTCGGGAACAGGCTGTACGCCTGGAAGACCATGCCCATGTTGCGCTTGCTGGCCGGCACGCCGACGAAGTCCTGCCCGTCGACGAGCAGATCGCCCGTGGTGGGCGCTTCGAAGCCGGCCACGATCCGCAGGGCGGTGGTCTTGCCGCAACCGCTCGGCCCGAGCAGCGACACGAGCTCGCCCGTCGCCACCGACAGCGACAGCTCCTCGAGCGCCACCGTCGCGCCGAACTCCTTGCGGATACCCTTGAGATCAAGCGTGGCCATAGTCGCTCCTCACCGGCTGACCGCCGCGCCCTGCCCCATGCCGCCGCCGCGCCGCCGCGACAGCAGGAACAGGCCCATCATGGCGCCCCACGTCAGCCCGAAGCTGATGATCGCGAGGGCCGCGGCGGGCTGCGCCTGGGTGTTGCCAATGTAGTAGATGTAGACAGCGAAGGTCTGGAACAGCAGCAGACTCGAGATCGTGTACTCGCCCATCACGATGGCCAGGGTGAGGAAGGCCCCGCTCAGCATCGACGTGCGGATGTTCGGCAAGATGACGAACACCAGGGTCTTCCAGGCCGGCGCGCCGCAGCTCTGGGCCGCCTCGGTCAGCGTGCGCACGTTGATCGCGCTCATGCCGGCATCGAGCGAGCGATAGGTGAAGGGCAGCGCCAGGATGACGTAGAGCAAGGCGAGGAGGTGCGAGCTCGCCAACAGCCACGGCATGACCTGGAACGCGCCGGAGAGGCCGACCACGAGAGCCACCGGCGGCACCACGAACGGCAGGATAGAGACGATGTCCATGACCGGGCGCAGCTGTGGCAGCTTGAGGTGCACCCAGTAGACGGTCGGCACCATGAGCACGAGTCCGATGATCACCGTCTCGACCGCCAGGCGCAGCGAGAAGAAGAAGCTCGTGCGGAACAGGGGCTGGGAGAGCACCCAGCCGTACCATTTGAAGCCGTACTGGTGCTGACCGGTCTGGAGGCTGAACTGCAGCGTCGAGTACAGCGGCACGAGGAAGTAGAGGGCCGCCATGATGAGCCAGAACCAGGTGCCGAACGACATGTGGCGGCGTTTGCCGTGCGCGTGCCCGGGTTTGCGCTCGAGGACCGAGGCAGGCGTCGTGGTGGCGCCCGTCTGTGGTGCTACCGTGCTCATCGTGCTACCTCAGCCATTTGGCCGCTCTCCGTTGCAGCAGCGAGTACAGGAGCACTGTGAAGCCGACGATCACGATCATGCCGAAGGCGAGCGAGTCGCCGAGGCGCGGGTTGGTGATCACGACGTTACCCGACAGCACCGAGCCGATGAGGATCGGCACCAGCGTGATGCCGCCACTGGCCAGGGCGTAGGGCGTCGCGTAGGCGCTGAAGGCGTTGCCGAAGAGCAGCACGAGGGCGCCGGCCAGGCTCGGCAGGAGCACCGGCAGCCCCACGTGCCACCAGTACTGCGAGTTGGTCGCGCCGAGGTTCTCGGCCGCCTCGCGCCACTCCTTGCGCAGCCCCTCGAGCGACGGCGCGATCACGAGGATCATGAGCGGCAGCTGGAAGTAGACGTAGACGAGCGAGAGGCCGATCAGGCTGAAGATCGAGAAGTGCGGATAGATCTTGATGCCGAGGTTGGCAAGAAGGACGGTCACGACCCCGGTCGGGCCGAGAGTGGCGATGAACGCGAAGGCCAGCGGGATGCCGGCGAAGTTCGAGGCCACGCCGCAGAAGGTGGCCAGCAGCGGCTGGATGAAGCGGGGCCCGCGACCGTGCACCGCCGCGTAGGCGACGAACAACCCGAACAGGGTGCCGATCACCGCGCTCGTCACGCTGACCTGGATGCTGGCCACGAACGCGACCCGATACTGGCCCGAGAACAGAGCCTTGACCTGCTCGAGCGTGAAGCCGCCGCCCGGGGCCTGGAAGGTCTTGATGATGAGCGCGACGACCGGCACGGCCATGAAGAAGGCCGCGTAGGCGAAGAAGGGCACGACCGGGATCCAGACGAGCAGCCCACGCCGGCCTCTGCGAGACCGGCGTGGGCGACCCGCCTGTTCGGACGTCAGGACCGGAGCTCCGGTCTCGAGCGCCATGAGGTCGTCGTTGTCTTGCTGCGACACGACCTCGTCAGTCATGCGCCCGGGACCAGAAGCTCACCAAGGTACCGCACGTACTGCTATCTCAACCGGCTACCTTCGGGCCCCACTGCTCGGTGAGGACCTTGGTCGCGGCCGTGAGCTGATCCTGCGTGGCGAACTGGATGTTGGCGTACGAGCTTGCCGCCGGCAGCGTCGCGGCCACCGCGGCGGGGATCACGTTGCGCTTGGCGAGATCGGCGTAGCGGGCCGGATGCGTGAAGCCCTCGAGGTAGAGGAGCTGGCCCTCGTCTGAGTAGATGAACTCCTGCCAGAGGCGGGCGGCCTGCGGGTTGGGTGCCGTCGCGCTGATCGCCTGGCAGTAGAAGCCACCGTAGACGCCGGTCTTCGGGATGGAGACCGTGTAGGGCGGGTTGCCGGCGAAGGTCTTCTTGTTGGCGAGGTTCAGGTAGTCCCAGATGATGGCGATCGGCGTGGAGCCCTTGGAGATGTTGGCCGGCAGGGCGTCGGCCGGGATGTAGTTGCCCATCTTCTTGAGCTTGGCGAAGAAGTTGATGCCGGGCTCGATGTCGTCGAGCGAGCCGCCGTTGGCGAGCGACGCGGCCATGACCGCCGAGAACGCGTCGTTGGCCGAACGCGGGTCGCCGTCGATGGCGACCTGGCCGTGGTAGCGCGGGTTGAGCAGGTCGGACCAGTCCTGCGGCGGGGTCTTCTGCACGTTGGTGTTGGTGCCGAACGAGATCACGCCGTAGTAGTCGCCGTACCAGTAGCC
>DATIYD010000419.1:0-5517 GCA_035517975.1 Thermoleophilia bacterium
CGCGCTGCGCCGGCGATTGGCCGCGGCCCCCGACGCCGGCTCGCTCCGGCCGCTCGGCCTGCGGACCGTCGTCTTCGGCGGCGGCGCCCTCGAGCGCCTGCCCGAGGCCGTCGACGATCTGGTCGCGGCGCGCGGTACGGCCGGCCCCGTCGCCGTGCTGACCGACCAGACGCCGAAGCGGTGCCGCTCCGGCGACCTCCTCGCCACGGTGACCGGCGCCCTGGCGACACGCTTTGCGGTGCGCCCGGTCACGCTCGGATCGCCCGGCCGCGCCGTGCACGCAGACGAGGAGACGGTGATCGCCGCCGGCCGCGCGGCCGCAGGCGCCGCCTGCCTCGTGGCGGTCGGCTCGGGCACGGTCACCGACATCGGCAAGGCCGTCGCGGCCACTCACCGTCTGCCCTACGCCGTCGTGCAGACGGCGGGCAGCGTCAACGGCTTCGCCGACGACCGCTCCGTGCTGCTCGTGAGCGGCGTCAAGCGCACAACGCAGACGACCTGGGCCGACGCGCTCGTCGTCGACACCGACGTGCTGGTCGACGCGCCGCCCGAGCTCAACGTTTCGGGCTTCGCCGATCTCATCGCCACCTTCACCGCCCCGGCCGACTGGTATCTCGCCACGGCGCTCGGCATGGACGACGTCTACCTTCCCACCGTCGTCGCGCTCGCCCGCGAGCGGGGCGACGAGCTGCTCGCGGCCGCGCCGCTCGTGCCGCGCGCCGAGCGCGGCGCCCTCGAGCGTGTCGCCGCCATCCTCACGCTGAGCGGCGTCTCGATGGGCATCGCCGGCACCACGGCGCCGTGCTCGGGCATGGAGCACGCCGTCGGCCACCTGCTCGAGATGGCCACGCTGCAGGCCGGCGGCGAACCGGCCCTGCACGGCGTGCAGGTCGGCGCGGCCAGCGTGGTGACGGCGCTGCTGTGGCAGCGTGTCCTCGGCGAGCTGGCCGACGGCGGCCTGGCTCGAGTGCGCGTGCCCGATCAGGATGTCGTCGAGACCCGGGTGCGGAGCGCCTTCCTGCCGGTCGATCCGAGCGGGGCGATGGGCGAGGAGTGCTGGCGCGACGTGCGCCGCAAGCTTGCTCGCTGGGCTCGGGCCGGCGAGCACGTGGCGCGTGCCGCGCGCGACTGGGCCGTGCACGACCGCGCGCTGCGCGAGCTGCTGGCCGCGCCCGACGAGCTCGTCGCCGCGCTGCGCGCCGCGACCGCGCCGGCGCGCTTCGCCGAGCTGCGCCCCGTGGTCGCCGCCGACGACGTTCGCTGGGCGGTGGCGAGCTGCCACCTCATGCGCGAGCGCTTCTCGGTGGCCGACATGGCCTTCCTGCTTGGCATCTGGAACGACGACTGCGTCGCCGGCCTCCTCTCCGAGGCCGAGACGCTGAAAGGGGCGCGATGAGCCACGACGAGACCAGGTCGCGCGACCGGCGTCCCACGCGGGTCTACCCCGGCTACGTCTTCGATCTCGACGGCACCGTCTACCTGGGCGATGCGCTGCTGCCCGATGCGGCCGAGACGATCGCGGCGCTGCGCGCCGCCGGCTCGCGCCTCATCTACGTGACGAACAAGCCGCTGCAGACCGCCGCCGACTACGCCGCCAAGCTCACCCGGCTCGGTGTGTCCACCACCCGCGACGACGTCGTGACCTCGGTCGACGCCCTGATCGATTATCTCGGCCGCGAGCACCCGGGCGCGACCGTGCTGCCGGTCGCCGAGGCTTCGACCACGGGCGAGCTGCGCGCCGCCGGGATCGCCCTGACGACCGACCCCGCCGCCGCGCAGGTCGTCGTCGTCTCGTTCGACCGCACCTTCGACTACGCGAAGTTGAACGCGGCGTTCCAGGCCGTGCGCTACGGCGGCGCCGCCATCGTGGCCACCAATCCCGACCCGTTCTGCCCGACACCCGAGGGCGGCATCCCCGACTGCGCCGCCATGCTGGCCGCGATCGAGGCCAGCGCCGGCGCCCGGGCCGAGGCGGTCGTCGGCAAGCCCAGCGTCCACATGGCGCGTGCCCTGCTCGCCCGGCTCGGCATGCCGGCCGCCGACGTCGCCGTGGTCGGCGACCGCCTGCTCACCGACGTCGCCATGGCCCGCTCGCTCGGCATGACCGGCATCCTCATCCTCACCGGGGTGACGCGCGCCGACGGGCTCGAGGGCGCCCCGGTGGCGCCCGACTACATCGTCGAGGGCCTGGCCGAGCTGCTGCCGCCGGATCCCGTTCGAGACCGAAAGGACGGCCGATGAACTTCATCTTCATGCTGACGCACGACGACAGCACGGTGCCGCAGCCGGCCGCGGTCTACGACGGTCTGCGTGGCACGGAGCTGCGCTACATCGGCTTCAAGGACATCGGCGTCACGCCCGAGGAGCTCACCGTCGTCGCCGCCAAGGCCCACGCCGACGGCCTCGAGGTCATGCTCGAGGTGGTGTCGACCTCGCGCGAGTCTGAGCTCGCCTCGCTCGAGGCGGCGCGCGCGATCGGTGTCGACTGGGTGATGGGCGGCACGCACGCCGCCGACGGCGTGCGGATCCTGGCCGGCAGCGGCATCAGGTACCTGCCGTTCCCGGGCCGGATCGAAGGCCACCCGAGCGTGCTGCGGGGCTCGATCGCCGAGATCGCCGGCGATGCCCGCGAGCTCACGGCGCGCGACGGCGTGCACGGCCTCGACCTGCTCGCCTACCGCCACCGTGACGAAGACCCGATCGCCCTGACCCGCGAGGTCGTCGCGGCGAGCGCCGGACCGGTCGTCGTGGCCGGCTCGATCGCCACCGCCGAACAGATCCGCCTGGTCGCCGCGACCGGCGCCTGGGGCTTCACCATCGGCGGGGCCATCTTCGAGGGGCGCCTTCCCGGCGCGCCCGACCTGGCCGCCCAGATCACCGAGGTGCTCGCCATCACCGCCGCCGCGGGGGCGGAGCGTGGCTAAGGAGCCCCACGTCTCGAGGCGCCGGCGTCAGACGCTGCCCGATCGCGTGCGCGACGCGCTGCTCGGCGATCTCTACTCCAACGTCTATGTGGCCGGCGACCGGCTGCCCAACGAGGACGAGCTCGCCGCGCGCTTCGACGTGAGCAGGGCGACGATCCGCGAAGCGGTCCGTGGCCTGGTCGAGGCGGGCTACCTGGTGCGCCGCCACGGCACGGGCACCTTCGTGACGGCTCGCCCGCGGCGGCGTCACGCGCTGAACGCCACCTTGAGCTACACGGCCATGATCCGCGAGGCCGGTCTCGAGCCGGGCCGCCGCCTGCTGCGCCAGGTCGTGCGCCCCGTCGACGCCGACGAAGCAGTCGCCTTGTCGATCGCACCGGGCGACGCGGTGCTGTTCGTCGAGCGCATCCGCACGGCCGACGGCAGGGCCGTCGTGTACTCGACCGACCGTATCCCGACCGCGCTGCTCGGCGAGGCGGCCGGCGGCGAGGTCGGCTCGTCGCTGTACGAATTGCTCGAGACGGTGCACATCGAGGTGCGCACGGCGATCGCCACCCTGCGTCCGGTGATCGCCGACGAGCGCCTGGCCCACCTGCTCGACGTGCGCGTCGGCTCGCCGCTGCAGCGCATCGAGCAGGTCCACCTCGACGAACTGGGCCGGCCGGTGATGCTGTCGTCGGAGTGGCACGTGCCCGACGTCTTCGAGCTGAGCGTGCATCGCATGAGCGACGCGTCGTCACGCGGCGCCGATGTCTGAGGCGCCGCGCACGTCGCGGCGCGTGATCCGGAGGTTCAACGGTGGTTCCTGAAGCTGGCGTGGCACTCGGCCCCGAGGCCCGGCGAGAGGCGCTCGCGCGCTTCGCGACGGAGACGTTCGACGTCCTCGTGATCGGCGGCGGCGTGACCGGCTGCGGCATCGCCCTCGACGCGGCGAGCCGCGGCCTGACCGTGGCCCTGGTCGAGAAGCGCGACTTCGCCGCCGGCACGTCGAGCCGCTCGAGCAAGCTGATCCACGGCGGTCTGCGCTACCTCGAGCGCTTCGATGTCGGCCTCGTGCGCGAGGCGCTGCACGAGCGCCGCCTGCTGCTCGAGAAGACCGCGCCGCATCTGGTGCACGCCACCCCCTTTCTCTTTCCGCTCAAGCGTCACGCCTGGGATCGTCTCTACATGGGGTCGGGCCTGTTCCTCTACGACGGGCTCGCCGGCCTGCACTCGGCCGTGCCGCGCCACCGGCACCTCTCCAGGCGTGCCTGCCTGCGCCACGTGCCGGCGCTGCGCGACGACGCGCTCTGCGGCGGCATCCGCTATTACGACGCCCAGATGGACGACTCGCGCTTCGTGATCGCGCTGGTGCGCACGGCCGCCGCGCACGGCGCCGTCTGCGCCGCCGGCGTGCACGCCACGGGCCTGCTGCGCGACGGCCGGCGCATCGCCGGGGCTCATGTGCAGGACACCGAGAGCGGCGCCGAGCTCGACCTGCGGGCCCGTGTCGTGGTGAACGCCAGCGGTGTCTGGACATCAGAGGTCGAGCTCATGGCCGGCGTCGACCGTCCGGCGTTGCGCGTACGGCCCTCGAAAGGCATCCACCTGGTGGTGCCCAAGGACCGCATCGCCTCGGACTACGCCCTCATCCTGCCGACGCCCAAGAGCGTGCTCTTCGTGCTGCCCTGGAACGGCCACTGGATCATCGGCACCACCGACACGGACTGGACCCACGACCTCGATCATCCGGCCGCCACGCGGGCCGACATCGACTACCTGCTGGAGCAGGTCAACACGGTGCTGGCCAGCCCTCTCACCCGCGACGACGTGGTCGGCGTGTACGCCGGCCTGCGGCCTCTCGTGAGCGCCGACGGCACCGACACGACCAAGGTCTCGCGCAACCACGAGGTGCGCCGTGACGCGCCCGGCTTCGTCAGCGTCGCCGGCGGCAAGTACACGACCTACCGCGTCATGGCGCGCGACGCGGTCGACGCCGCCGCGCACGAGCTCGCCTGCCCGGTCGAGGCCAGCCGGACGGCTGACGTGCCGCTGGCCGGAGCCGTCGGCCTGTCGCTCACGCGCTCGCGGGCGAGGGCTCACCCCGCCGCCGCCGGCCTCGAGCCCGCCCGGCTCGACCGGCTGATCGGTCGCTGGGGCTCGCTCGCCCTCGAGGTGCTCGACACGATCGCGGCCGATCCCGCTCTCGCCGCGCCGTTGCCCGGCGCCGGGGAGTACCTTTCGGTCGAGGCCGTCTACGCGGCCTCGCACGAGGGCGCCCTGCACGTCGACGACGTCCTCACGCGGCGCACGCACATCTCGTTCGAGCTGGCCGACCGCGGCGACGGCGCCGTCGAGGCCGTCGCGCGTCTCATGGCACCCGTCCTGGGCTGGGACGACGAGGCCGTCGCCCGTGAGGTGGCGCACTATCGGGCACGACTGGCGGCCGAGCGCAAGGCCGAGTCGATGCCCGACGACGCCGCCTCCGACGCGGTCCGCGCCCCGGTGCGCGACCTGCGCCTGCGCACCTTCCCCGGCGAGCCGGGGGGCACGCTGCGCACGGCGACGCGACAGGTCTGAAGGCGACACCAAGAAGACGGCGGGCGGGGGGGGC
>DATIYD010000420.1:0-3915 GCA_035517975.1 Thermoleophilia bacterium
GCCCTGGTCAGCCTCATCCAGAGGCCGGTCGCGGCCGTGCGCTTTCACAACAAGTGGCTCTGGGGCGCGCTCATCGTGCTCGTCAACTGGATCGGTCCGCTGTCCTACCTCGCGCTCGGGCGCATCGACGCGCCGCTGGCCGAGCCTGCCGGCCTGGCCGGCGCCCCGGCGGCCGAGCGCGCACGGCGGGCCGTCGAGCTGCTCTACGGCCCGCGCGAGCAGCGATGAGCGTCGCCGCGCCGCCCTCGCCCGCGCCGCTGCAGCCGGCTCTGCCGACCACCCCCGGCGCGCCCGCCGTCGAGCTGCACGGACTGAGCAAGCGCTACGGCCGCAAGGCCGCCCTCGACGGCGTCGAGCTCACCGTGCCGGCCGGCTCCATCTTCGGCTTTCTCGGGCCCAACGGCGCCGGCAAGACGACCACCCTGCGCATCCTGGGCGGTCTTGCCCGGCCCACGGCCGGCCACGCCTCCGTGCTCGGCCACGACGTGCTGAGCGCGACCAACGACGTCCGCCGCCTGATCGGCTTCCTGCCCGACGTGCCGGGCTTCTACAAGTGGATGACGGCGCCCGAGTTCCTGCGCTTCGCCGGCGGCCTGTTCGGCCTCGACGACGACACCCTGCGACTGCGGGTCGCCGCCCTGCTCGACCTCGCCGGTCTGGCCGGCGTGACGACCCGCATCGGCGCCTACTCGCGGGGCATGAAGCAGCGCCTGGGCGTCGCTCAGGCGCTGATCAACGCCCCGCGCCTGCTGCTGCTCGACGAGCCGACCAGCGCTCTCGACCCGATCGGCCGTAAAGAGGTCCTCGACATGATTGCGGCGCTCGCCGGCCGCACCACCGTGTTCTTCTCGACCCACATCCTGGCCGACGTCGAGCGCGTCTGCGACACGATCGCCGTGCTCGACCGCGGGCGCGTCGTCGAGCAGGCGGGCATCGACGACCTCAAGCGCCGTCACGCCCACGGTCAGCGCCTGCTGCTCGAGGTCGACGATCCCGGCCGTCTGACCGCTGCCCTCTCCGGCGCACCATGGCTCTCGGCCGTCGAGCCCGACGGCTCGGCCCTGCGCCTCACGGTGACCGACCTGCCCGCCGCCGAGCGCGACCTGCCCACCGTGATCTCGGCCGCCGGTCTCGGGTTGCGCCGGCTCGAGGTCGACGAGGTGAGCCTCGAAGAGGTTTTCGTGGAGCTCGTCGAACGGAGCGCCCCGTGAGCGGGCCGCTCTCGAGCTTCGCCGCCAAGGAGGGCCGCGAGACGGTCAAGACGTGGCGTCTGTGGGTGCTGCCCGGCATCCTGCTGTTCCTCGCCCTCTCTTCTCCGGTCCTGACCAAGCTGACGCCCGAGATCCTGCGGGCCACGGCCAGCTCGCAGCCGGGCGTGGTCATCCACATCCCGGCGCCCACGGCCCGCGACTCGTACGTGCAGTTCATGGGCAACCTGGCCCAGCTCGTCACCCTGGCGGTGATCATCGCCGGCGCGGCGACGATCTCGTCGGAACTCCGCGCCGGCACCGCCGTGCTCGTGCTGACCAAGCCGATCAGCCGGGGCGCCTTCGTCGTGCTCAAGGCGGCCTCGCAGCTCGTGCTGCTCGTCGTCGCCACCGTCGTTGCGGTCGCCCTCTGCATCGTGACGACCGTCGTGCTCTTCGGCTCGGCGGCGATCGGCCCGTTCGTCGAGGCGACCGCCCTGTGGCTCGTCTTCGCCGCCATGATCCTGATGCTCATGGTGCTGCTCTCGGCGGCCATGCGCGGCCAGGCGCCGGCGATCGGCGCAGGCGTCGCCCTCTGGATCGGCTTGCTCGTGTTCACCGGCTTTCCGCTGATCCGCGATCACAGCCCGGCAGGCCTGATGGCGGCCAACGACGCCGCCCTGCGGGGCCGCGACGTGGCGCTGCTCTGGCCGGTCGCGACCACCGTGCTCGCCGCGGCGGCCTTCCTAGCGGCCGCCGTCTGGTCCTTCGAGCGCCGCGAGCTCTGAGCCGCCGGCTGAGGCGGCGCACGCTCCCGTCCGGCCGCACCCGGGCGGCCGGGACCGGAGCTCGACTGCGGAAGGCGACCTCGGGCCCCGGGCGACGCGCCGCGTCTCAGGGAGATCGCGCCGTCGCCGGCACGCCGGCGCCATGCGCCGTACTCACCGTGAGCCCCTGCGCTCCGGCGCTCAGCGTGACGTCGCCGCAGCGGTCGGTGCGCAGCAGGGGCAAGTGGTGGGCGGCCATGAGAGCGAGCATCGCGGGAGTCGGGTGGCCGAAGCGGTTGGGCCCTACCGACACGACCGCCAGGCGCGGTGCGAGCTCGGCCAGCAGGCGCTCGTCGAGACCCCCGACCGAGCCGTGGTGGGGCAGCTCGACGATCGCGCAGCGACCCAGGTGGAGCGGCTCGAGGGCCTCGGCCTCGGCGTCGCCGGGCAGCAGCACGCTCTGACCGTCGAGGGTGACGACGACCACGAGCGCGCAGTCGTTCTCGTCCTGGTTGTCGCGGCCGCCGGCGTCGCCCGTCGGCACGATGGCGAGGCGGCCGCCGGGGATGAGCAGACCCACGCGCGCCGTGCAGGCGCGCACCGGCACGCGCGCGGCGCGCAGCTCGGCGACCACGCGATCGAGCGCCGCCGAGGGTACGACCGGCTGCGGCACGAGGGCGGTCGTGATGGGGATCTGTCCGAGCACGTCGGAGAGACCGGCGGTATGGTCGGCGTGGCCGTGCGACAGGACGAGCAGATCGATGCGTCGCACGCCGTGGCGCCGCAGGCAGGCCGCGAGCGGCGCCGGACCGGCATCGATCAGCACGGTCGGTCCGCCGGGCTCCTGCAGGAGAGCCGCGGCGCCTTCGCCGACGCTCAACACCGTGAGCGTCGGCACGTCGGGCGCCGCGGGCCGCGACGGCGCCACGACGAGGGCGACCGCAAGCAGCGCGAGCACGCAGACGCCGAAGCGCCCTCGCCGCCGCCGCCCGGCGAGGTAGCGCCCGAGCGGCTGTCCGGCCCGGTGCGCGAGGCCGGCGACGACGACGAGGGCACCGCCGAGCAGCGCGGCCACCAGGAACCCCAGGCTGAGCCCTCGCCACTGGTAGACGGCAAACGAGGGAGCCGCGAACCAGGCCGCCACCGTGAGCAGGAAACCGGTGAACAGCCCGGCCACGAGGTTGAGTGGCACCGACAGGCCGCTCCAGACGAAGCCGGCAAACACGCTCACCATGCCGCAGAACATGATCGGCCCGAGCACGAACCCGCCGGCGATGTTGGCCGGCACGGCCACGAGCGAGGTCTGGCCGAAGGTCGCCATGGAGACCGGCGCCGTCGAGACGCTCGCCGCCGTCGTGACGGCGGCCGGCTCGCCCAGCCAGCGCGGCAGCCACGAGAAGGCATGCGTGAGCGGACGCGCCAGGAGCAGCAGGCCGGCCACCGCGGCAAACGAGAGCTGGAAGCTCACGTCGAAGAGGACGGCGGGGCTGCGCGTCAGCATGAACGCTGCCGGCACGAGCCACAGGAACCAGCCGTCGGTCGGCCGCGACGACAGGCCGGCCAGCAGCGCGACGACGCCCGACACCCCGGCGCGCACGATCGAGGGTGTCGCCCCCGTGACCACGACGTAGAGCACGACCGACGGGATGAGGATCAGCGAGCGCAGGTCGCGACGCACACGGGCCAGCGTGAGCACGAAGGAGCCCATGGCGCAGAGCAGCACCACGTTCTCGCCCGACACGGCCAGGATGTGGAGCAGGCCACTGCGCTGCATGGCGGTGACGGCGGTCGCCGGCACGGCTTGCTCGTCGCCGAGCACCATGGCCTCGAGGACCTCGCGCACCGGCGAACGCAGGCCGCGGCGGATGTGGCCGCGGGCTGCCAGACGCAGCCGGTCGATGAGGCCGGCGAGGCCACCCCGCCTGCCTGTGAGCCGCAGCGAGGCGAGCGGCGGGGGGGGG
>DATIYD010000421.1:0-8537 GCA_035517975.1 Thermoleophilia bacterium
ACCGCCGGCATGCACGCGGTGCTCGACGTCGTGATCGAGGGTCACAAGACGCCGCACGTGGCGATCGTCAAGGAGTTCGAGCTCGACAAGGTCAAGCACGTCGTGACCCACGTCGACTTCCAGGAGATCAAGCTCACCGAGGTCATCGAATCGAACGTCACGGTGACCCTCGAGGGCACGCCGGTCGGCGTGAGCCTGAACGGGGGCCTGCTCGACGTCGTCACCCGCGAGGTGACGGTCAGCGCCCTGCCGACCGACATCCCCGAGCACATCACGCTGCAGGTCGAGGGTCTCGACGTCGGCGACGTGCTGCACGTCGCCGATCTGCAGGCGCCCGCCAACGTCACCATCCTCGACGATCCCGAGGCGGTCGTCTGCTCCGTGCTCGCACCCCGCGTCGCCGAAGTCGTCGGCGAAGAGGGCGAGGAGGCCGCGGCGGCCGAGCCCGAGGTCGTGGGCGAGCGCGAGGCCGAGTCCGAGGAGTAGGCGCTCACGGCCGGCCGCAGAGCTCGCGGGTCGAGGGGGTAGGCCGCGATGGCCGGCCGCTCGAGCCGCGGCGCGCCGTCGGGCGGCTCGGTCGAGCTGCTCGTGGTCGGCCTCGGCAACCCCGGCAGCGAGTACGCCGCTACGCGGCACAACGCCGGCTACCTCGTGGTCGACGAGCTCGCGCGGCGGCACGGGTTCTCGCGCGCCAGGCGCGGTTATAGCGGACGCTACGCGGCCGGCCTGATCGGCGGCCGGCCGGCCGGCCTGCTCATCCCGACGACGTTCATGAACGATTCGGGCCGCAGCGTGGCCGCCGCGCTGCGCGACCTGCGCCTGGGCCAGCGCGAGCTGCTCGTCGTGCACGACCACATCGACCTGCCGTTCGGGCGTCTGCGTCTCACCCAGGGTGGGGGCCATGGTGGCCACAACGGCATCCGCAGCATCTTCGAGCTCGTCGGTCGCGATTTCGACCATGTGCGCATGGGTGTGGGCCGGCCGGCCAGCACCGATCCCGACATCGTCGCCGGCTACGTCCTCGGCAGGTTCGACGAGCCGCGCGCCGAGGTCGACGACCTCGTGCGGCGCGCGGCCGACGCGGTCGAGCTCTGGGCGGCCGAGGGCGTCGAGGCGGCCATGAACGAGGTCAACGCGGGAAGCTAGGCGGCGCTCGCCCGACCGGCCGGGGCCGGCTCGCCGGGCCCAGGGGCCGGTGTTCGCCGGGCGCCCCAGGGTCGATGCCCGCCAGCGACACTCTGTCGCACCGCCCGGACCCTGCCGGTGCATCGCCCGCAGACTGCCGCCTTCAGTCGGGTACAATCCTCCTCGTCAACGGATCACCCCGGCGCCGCGGCGCCGGGGCTTTCGGCGTGTCCATAGCGGCCGCGCTGGGAATGTGGGTGTCTCGCGGAGTTGTTCCTCGACTACCTGACAAGCGATGAGCGTTTCAGCAAGGCCGTCGGCGCGCTGCGCCGTGGGGCGTCGCTCTACGCCCCGAGCTTCTATGCGCCCTACGTGCTGGCGGGCCTGATCCGCTCGGCCGGGGCGCCGGGCTGGCTCGTGGTCGTGCCCGACGCCGAGCAGGCGGCCCGCCTGGCCGGCGACCTCACCGTGTACCTCGAGCGCGACGTCGAGACGCTGCCGGCGCGCGGCGTGCTCTACGGCGCCGACGTCGCCCCCGCGGCGCACGTGCTGGGGCAGCGACAGCGGGCGCTCGCCGCGCTCGAGGAGGGCGACGGCGTGGTCGTCGCCGACGCCGTCGCCCTCCTCGAGCGCTTCATCCCGCTCGCCCTGCAACCCCCGCCGCTGCGTCTCGCCAGGGGCGCCGAGGTCGCCTTCGACGACGTGCTCGCCGGTCTTGCCAGCCTGGGCTACGAGCGCGCCGAACAGGTGCGCGAGCGCGGCGAGTTTGCCGTGCGCGGCGGCCTCGTCGACGTCTATCCGTCGACCGGCGACCCGGTTCGGGTCGAGTTCTGGGGCGATACCATCGAGTCGCTGCGGCGCTTCTCGGTGTTCTCGCAGCGCACCGTGGCCGAGGCCGAGACCTGCCTGATCACGACGGCCGTCGAGGTCGACCCGACCGGCGAGGTGGTGCAGGCCGCCGTCTCCCAGGAGCTCTCCTCGTGGGAGCTCGCCGGTCACGACGAGACACCCGACGAGGCCTACCGGCGGGCCGAGACACGCGCCCTGGCTCGCCTCGCCGACCGCTTCGTCGACCTGGCCGCCGTCTGCGAGGAGCGCGGCGTGCGCCTGGCGAGCGTCGGGCCCGACGACGTGGTGCGGTCGCTCGCCGGCTTCGACGGCGAGCTCGCCGCCGCCCTGCCCGGCGAGCTGCGCGAACGATTCTACCTGCCGCTGCTCGAGACCCGCCGCCTGCTCTCCGACGCGGTGTCGGTCGACCTGTTGCAGCGCGAGCAGCGCGTGCAGTTCCATGCCGCCCGGCCGCAGGCCGCCGGGCGCGACATCACGGCCGCCGAGCGCGACCTGCGCCGCCTGGCCGACGACGGCTACCGGGTTTTCGTCGTCTTTCGTCACCCCGGCGAGGCCAGTCGCGCCGGCTACCGCATGAAGAGCCTGGTCGTCACCCAGCTCGAGCCGGCCGAGCTGCGTGAGGACGGCGCCCAGCCCGGCGGTGCCCAGCCCGGCGCTCCCCGGGCCGCGCTCGACCCCGGCATCTACTTCGTCGCCGCGCCGCTGCGCGACGGCTTCATCTCGAGCGAGCTCAAGCTGGCCGTGATCGGCGAGCACAGCCTGCTGCGCACGGCGCCCTCGGGGCCGCGCTTCGTGGGCGGGACCCGTCTGACCTCGTTCTTCGACCTGCGCCCCAACGACTACGTGGTCCACGAGGACCACGGTATCGCCCTGTTTTCCGGCATCGAGACGCGCACGGTCGCCGGCGTGACCCGCGACTACCTCTTCCTGCGCTTCAAGGAGGAGGACAAGCTCTTCGTGCCTCACGACCAGATCGGCAAGGTCACGCGCTACATCGGGGCCAGCGGCGCCGCGCCGCCGCTCAACCGCCTCGGGGGCGCCGCCTGGCAGGCCGTCAAGACGCGGGCTCGCAAGGCGGTGGCGGAGATGGCCGGCGAGCTGCTCACCCTCTATGCGGCTCGTCAGGCCGTGCCCGGGCATGCCTTTACCGGCGACGGCGAGCTCACCCGCCGCCTCGAAGACGGGTTCGCCTTCGAGGAGACCGACGACCAGGCCGAGGCCATCGACGACGTCAAGAACGACATGGAAGCGCCTCATCCCATGGACCGTCTCATCTGCGGCGACGTCGGCTACGGCAAGACCGAGGTCGCCCTGCGGGCCGCCCTGAAGGCGGCCGAGGGCGGCAAGCAGACCCTCATGCTGGTGCCCACCACGATCCTCGCGGAGCAGCACTACCTCACCTTCGCCGAGCGCTTCGAGGAGCTGCCGGTGACCGTGCAGATGGTGTCGCGCTTTCGCACCGCGGCCGAGCAGCGCCACATCCTCGCCGAGTTCGCCGCCGGCAAGGTCGACGTGCTGATCGGCACCCACCGGCTGCTCTCGCGCGACGTCGTGCCGCGCGATCTGGGCCTCGTCATCGTCGACGAGGAGCAGCGCTTCGGCGTACGCCAGAAGGAGCTGCTGCGCCAGCTCAGGCTGCAGGTCGACGTCGTCAGCCTGTCGGCGACGCCGATCCCACGCACGCTGCAGATGAGCCTCACCGGTATCCGCGACATCTCGGTGATCGAGACGCCGCCTCGCGGCCGCCACGAGGTGCGCACCTACATCGGCGAGTACCGCGACGACCTCGTGCGGGCCGCCATCGAGAAGGAGGTCGCTCGCCACGGCCAGGTCTTCTACCTGCACAACCGGGTCGAGACGATCGACCGCGCCGCCGAACAGGTGCGCGACCTCGTGCCCGAGGCGCGCATCGCGGTGGGTCACGGCCAGATGCACGAACGCCAGCTCGAGAAGGTGATGCTCGGCTTCCTGGCCGGCGAGGCCGACGTGCTCGTCTCGACCTCGATCATCGAGAGCGGCATCGACGTGCCCACCGCCAACACGCTGATCGTGGAGCGCGCCGACCTGCTCGGCCTGGCCCAGCTCTACCAGATCCGCGGCCGCATCGGGCGCAGCGACCAGTACGCCTACGCCTATCTGCTCTACCCGAGCGAGGAGTACCTGACCGACGACGCCGCCGCGCGCTTGCGCACCCTGTCCGACTACACCGAGCTCGGCTCCGGCTTCAAGATCGCCATGCGCGACCTGGAGATCCGCGGCGCCGGCAACCTGCTCGGCGACGAGCAGTCGGGGCAGGTCGCCGCCGTAGGCTTCGAGATGTACGCCCAGCTCCTGGAGGAGGCCGTGGCCGATCTGCGCGGCGAGCCGCCGGCCACGCTGCCCCCGGTACGGCTCGAGATCCCGGTCACCGCCTACGTGCCGCCCGACTACATCGCCTACGAAGCCACCAAGATCGACGCTCACCGGCGCATCGCCCAGGCCGGCGATCTGCGCGCCCTGGACGAGGTCCGCGCCGAGCTCACCGACCGCTTCGGGGCACCGCCCGAACCGGTCGACAACCTGCTCGTCCTGCAATCCATCCGGCTGCGGGTGGCCGCGCTCGGCGCCGGCGCCGTGGTCTATCGCGCCGGCCGCCTGCAGGTCGAGGGCCTGGAGCTTGCCGACGAGTGGGCCGCGGCGGTCCGCGCGATCGACCAGGGATACACGTACTTCAAGCAAAAGCGCGTGCTCTCGGCGCACAGGCGCGACGACGAGGCGCCGATCCTCGCGTGGGTCGGTTTGGTGCTCGATGGTATAATCGAGGCTCGCACACCCTGACCGCCAAAACTCCCGAAAGAGGACAATCCATGAAGAGACTCGCCTTGGTCGCGCTCGCGCTCGCCCTGGGCCTTGCCCTTCTCGTGGCCGCCGGTTGCGGCGGCGGCAAGGTGCCGCAGGGCGCCATCGCCACGGTCGGCGGGGTGCCGATCACCAAGGCGCAGTTCGATCAGTACATCAACCAGGCCAAGGCCAGCGCCGGCCAGAACGGCCAGCCCGCCTTCCCGAGCCCCGGCACCACCACCTACAACCGCTACGCCGCCGAGATCGTCAACTACCTGGTCGAGCAGCAGGTCGTGCTGAACGCGGCCGCCAAGGACAAGGTCACCGTGACCGACGCCCAGGTCCAGAGCCAGCTGCAGGCGATCGCCGCGCAGTACGGCGGCACGCAGAAGATGTACGCCGCCGCCCAGAAGGCCGGCATGAACGCCGCGCAGCTCAAGACCTACATCAAGAACTCGCTCGCCGGCCAGAAGCTCTACCAGAAGATCATCGGCAACGTGGCTCCCACCACGGCCCAGATGCAGACCTACTACAACGCGAACAAGAGCCAGTTCGACCAGCCGGCCACGCGCACCGTGCGTCACGTGCTGGTCAAGACCAAGGCCGAAGCCCTCAAGGTGCAGGCTCTGCTGGCCGCCGACAACACCACCGCCAACTGGGTCAAGGTGGCCAAGAAGTACTCGACCGACACCGGCACCAAGTCGAGCGGCGGCAACCTTGGGCCCATCCACAAGGGCCAGATGGTCAAGCCCTTCGAAGACGCCGCCTTCGCGGCCAAGCTCGACACCGTCTCGGCGCCGGTCCACTCGCAGTACGGCTGGCACGTGCTCGAGGTCACCAAGATCACGCCGGCCAAGAAGTCGACGTTCGCGAGCGCCAAGGCGAGCATCAAGAGCACGCTGACCAGCCAGATGCAGAGCAACACCTGGAAGAACTGGCTGGCCAAGGAGCAGAAGGCCGCCACCATCCTCTACGCGGCGGGCTTCGACCCCGACAAGCTGACCGCCTCGCCGAGCCCCGCGCCGTCGGCCTCGTCGAGCAAGTAGGCCCGGCGCGGCTCGCCGAGCCGATCACGTCGCGCGCATGAGCATTCGCCTGCTGTACATCGGCGCCGTCGCCGACACAGCGCCCGCAGCGTCGCTGCGGGCGCTGGGCGACGGCGCCGTGTTCGTTCCCCGCGACCTGCCGGCCGACCTCTCCGACCTCATCGCCACGGCTCACGGCATGCCGCCGGCCGGCGAGATCGGCATCGACGAGGTGCCCGCGGTGTGCGAACGGGGCGCCGAGGGAACGGTCACCGTGTGCATCGCGGGCAACCGTGGTCCGGCGCTGGCCCGGGCGCTGCGGGCGCGAGCGCGGGCGCGGTCCGTGCCGCTCGAGACGGTGCCCGACGAGGCGGCTTTCGACGACTGCCTCGTGGGCCAGGAGCTCATCTCGCTGCGTCACATCACCGCCGTCCTGCGCGAGCAGTGCCCGTGGGACAAGGAGCAGCGGGCCATGGATATCGTCTCCTACACGATCGAAGAGGTTTACGAGCTCGCCGAGGTGATCATGAAGGGACGCCTCGACGACGAGCACGACGAGCTCGGCGACGTGCTCTTCCAGGTGTACTTCCTGAGCCGTCTGCTCGAAGAGGAGCAGGCCGGCGACCTGGGCAGCGTGGCGGCCGAGATCGAGACCAAGCTCATCCGGCGTCACGCTCACATCTTCGGCGACGACGTGGCCGAGACGGCGAGCGACGTGCGCGGCGTCTGGGAGCGCGTCAAGCGCGACGCCGAGGGTCGCGAGGGTGTCTTTCACAACGTGCCGAGCACGCTGCCGGCCCTGCTGCTCGCGCGCAAGGTGCAGCAGCGCGCAGCCGCTGTGGGGTTCGACTGGGAGCACGCCCGCGAGGCGTTTCCCAAGATCGCTGAAGAACACGGCGAGCTCGCCGCACTGTTCGAGGGCCCGTTGTCGGTATCCGACGAGGGTCAAGCCGGTCTGGCCGAGCTCGAGCGCCGGCTGCGTCACGAGTTCGGCGACCTCTTCTTCGCCACGGTGAACGTGGCCCGCAAGGTCGGCGTCGATCCCGAGATCGCCCTGCGCGAAGCCTGCGACCGTTTCATCCGCCGCGTCGACAGCGCCGCCGAGCTTGCGTTGCGCGACGGGCGTCAGTGGGAGCACCTCGACCTCGAAAGCCAGGACGACTACTACCGCCGCGCCAAGTCGGGCGAGGGCGGACTCTACCGCGACCAGGAGGACACCCCATGACCATCATCGTCGACGTCGTCGGACGCCAGATCCTCGACTCGCGCGGCAACCCGACGGTCGAGGTCGAGGTCGAGCTCGAATCGGGCGCCGTCGGGCGCGCCGCGGTGCCCTCGGGCGCCTCGACCGGCGAGTACGAGGCGGTCGAGCTGCGCGACGGCGGCGACAGCTACGGCGGCAAGTCGGTGCTCCAGGCCGTCGATCACGTGAACAACGAGATCGCCGAGGAGCTGCTCGGTCTCGACGCCACCGATCAGCGCATCGTCGACCAGACGCTCATCGCGCTCGACGGCACGCCGACCAAAGCCAACCTCGGCGCCAACGCCATCCTCGGCGCTTCGCTGGCGACCGCCTACGCGGCGGCGGCCGGCGTGCGGCTGCCGCTCTACCAGTACATCGGCGGCTGCAACGCCCACGAGCTGCCGGTGCCCATGATGAACATCATGAACGGCGGCAAGCACGCCGACAACAACGTCGACCTGCAGGAGTTCATGGCCATGCCGGCCGGCGCTCACAGCTTCGAAGAGGCGCTGCGCATGGGCGCCGAGGTGTTCCACAGCCTGGCCGCCGTGCTCAGGGGCCGCGGCCTGTCGACCGCCGTCGGCGACGAGGGCGGCTTCGCCCCCAACCTCGGCTCCAACGAAGAGGCCATCCAGGCGATCGTCGAAGCCATCGAGAAGGCCGGCTACGAGCCCGGCGCCGACGTCTTCATCGCGCTCGACCCGGCGGCCAGCAGCTTCTATAGCGACGGCAAGTACGTGCTCGCCGGCGACGGCCGCACCCTCGACTCGGCCGGCATGGTCGAGCTCTACCAGGGCCTGGTCGACAACTATCCCATCATCTCGATCGAAGACGGCATGGCCGAAGACGACTGGGACGGCTTCAAGCTGCTCACCGACACCCTCGGCGGCCGCATCCAGATCATGGGCGACGACATCTTCGTCACCAACACAGAGCGCATCGCCCGCGGCATCGAGATGGGCTGCGCCAACTCGGTGCTGATCAAGCTCAACCAGATCGGCACGCTCTCCGAGACGCTCGATGCGATCGAGATGGCCAAGCGCGCCGGCTGGACGGCCGTGGTGTCGCATCGCTCCGGCGAGACCGAGGACACCACCATCGCCGACGTGGCCGTGGCGGCCAACGCCGGCCAGATCAAGACCGGCGCCCCCTCGCGTAGCGAGCGCGTGGCCAAGTACAACCAGCTCCTGCGCATCGAGGAGATGCTGGCCGAGGCGGCCTCGTTCCCCGGCCTCGGCGCGTTCTACAACCTCGAACGCTAGGACCCGGTGCGGCATGCGGCGCTCCGCCGGCGCCTTCCGGCGCGACGCGTCGTGCGCGCTGAAGCTCTCTCGCGGTGCGCGTTGCCGCGGGCAGGGAACCCGCGGCGCGGTCACGAACTAGAGACGGTCATGGCTTCACGCACCACCGCACCATCGCGCCGCACGAACCACACGGGTCGCGCGGCGCCCGCTGTCGCGAGGGGCGCGCCGGGG
>DATIYD010000422.1:0-7295 GCA_035517975.1 Thermoleophilia bacterium
CCCCCCCCCCCCCCCCGCCCGCCTCCGCCACAGGCGCGGCGCGCCATTGGTCAACCGGGGGGCTCGCCCGGCGCACGGCGCTCCCCTATGCCGTGATCGCCTGCTCGCCGCAGGCGGGGACCCAGCCAAGGGACCACCCGCGGCGGCGAAGGAGTGGCGCGGGGCGATACCCGCGACCACTCACTTCGCCGGCCTTTCGTCACGCCGCCGGCGCAGCCCGGACGTGCGTCGCCACGCGGGCTTTCGCGGCGCCGCGGGCGTCACCACGGGCGAAAAGGAACGTGCATCCCTCGTGCCGCACCCCTCCCCGTAGCCGCGGCCGTCCAGGAGCGTCACAGGCCGCTCACAGTCCCGTAACAATGCAACGGGACCGGTGGCAGGTGAGCGACTACGTCGCCGCTGCATGAGGCAGGCGCGACTACGTCGCCCGCCTAATCGTAGAAGGCGGGCTGCACCTCGACACCGTACTGGATGACGCGGTCGCGGCCGTCGGCCTTGGCCTTGTAGAGGGCCTTGTCGGCGAGCTCGAACAGCTCGGCCACGGTGGTCGCGTCGCGCGGGCAGGTCGCCACACCCATGCTGATCGTGATGTTGACGTCGCTCGGCAGGCCCAGGCCGGTGTAGCGCGTCTCGCCCAGCGTGCGGCGCAGGCGGTTGGCCATGAAGCTCGCGTTGTCGCCGGGGGTGTTGGGCAGGAGCATGCCGAACTCCTCGCCGCCGTGCCGCGAGCAGATGTCGGACTTGCGCACGTGCTGCTGCATGACCGCCGCCACGACCTGCAGGACGCGGTCGCCGGTGGCGTGGCCGTAGGAATCGTTGAAGTGCTTGAAGTGGTCGATGTCGAGGATCACGAGCGACAGCGGCTGCTGGTTGCGCAGGCTGCGCGAGAGCTCCTCTTCGGCGCGGTTCATGAAGAAGCGCCGGTTGTAGAGCCGGGTGAGGTGGTCGGTCACGACCTGGCGGCGGATGCTGTCGTACTTGCGCGCGTTCGACAGGGCGCCGTGGACATGCCCCTGCAGCGTCGAGAGCACGTTGGTGGCGACCTCGTCGAAGTGCTCGCTCGTGGTCGAGGTGGCCAGCAGCGCCATCTCGCCCATGGGCTCGACCTCGAAGGGCACGATGAGCTGGCTCTTCATGGTCTGCGGGAAGAGCGTGCAGGTGTGGTCGGCCGAGCGCACGATGGCGCGGTCGTCGATGGCCTTGCGCACCGGGCAGTCGGTCGTGAAGAGGCAGCAGTCGGCGTCGATGGAGGGCGCCTGCACGCCGAGCGCGCCGACGACGTCGAAGGCCCGCGTGTTGGGCTCGAGCGAGATGAGCGCCACGAAGTCGGCCCGCAGGAAGGTCTTGGCGCGCGCCAGCGTGCGCTCGACGGTCTCGCGATAGGGCAGCGCCGCGTTGATCTCCTGCCCGATGTCGCCGACCTCGACGAGCTGGCGGTTGAAGTTCTGCAGGCGGATGAGGTCGCTTTCGGCGCTCGCCGTGCGCATCTCGTGGCTCTCGACCTCGGTGAAGGTGCGGATGATCGTGTTGATCAGATGATCGAGCTCGGCGATCTCGTCGCGATGCCGCGGGTCGGCGTTCTCGTAGCGGCTGCCCAGACGCCGCCGCGAGCGCCTGATGAGCGAGTTGAGCGGCCGGTAGACCCAGATGTCGAGCACGACGACCACGAGGGCGAAGGCCGCGGTCAGCGCGACCGCGAGCTGCATGAGGCGGTCGCGGTCGAGCTGCCTGGAGAACACGGCGATGACCACGAGGAAGATCACGACGATCATGCCGGTGGTCTTGACCTCGACGCTCACGCGGGAACGGCTCTCGTTCGGGTCGCTCGTGGGAGTCTCCTTCGCGCTTTCCGGTGGCCCGGCGGGTGGTGCGGTGACCTGGCGTCGCCCGCCGGTTACCGTCTCGTTATCGGCAGTTCAGGGGCGAGGATGAGGGGCTGTCGGCGGTTCGTGGCGCGTGCGGGCGTCTGCGCCGACAGACGGCGCGACTCAGAGATAGCCCTCGATCACCGACAGCACCTGGGCGATGCGGAACGGCTTGGTGATGTAGCCGTCGATGCCCACGTCGGTGGCGCGCTCCATGTCGGTCGCCATGGCCTTGGCCGACAGGCCGATGATCGGGATGGTGCGCGTGGCGTCGCTTGCCTTGAGCTCGGTGATGGCCTCGTAGCCGCTCATGACCGGCATCATCATGTCGAGGATGATGAGGTCGGGGCGGTGATCGCGGGCAAGATCGACGGCCTCGCGGCCGTTCGCGGCCTTGAAGACCGCGTAGCCCTGCGTCTCGAGTGACATCGCGACGATGCTCAGGATATCGGGGTCGTCATCGGCGACGACGATCGACTTGGCCATGGATCTCTCCACCGTCCTAACTGATCTTGCCGGCGGCCAGGTGGTCGGCCGGCTCGTGTGATATCGGCACCGTGAAGATGAAACTGGAGCCCTTGCCGAGCTTGCTCTGCACGCGGATCCGGCCGCCGTGCAGCTCCACCAGCTCTTTCGTGATGGCCAGGCCGAGACCTGTGCCGCCCTGCGACCTGCTGGCCGACGAGTCGACCTGCGTGAACCGCTGGAAGATGCGGTCGACGTCTTCCTGGCTGATGCCGATGCCGGTGTCGGTCACCCAGATCTCGACGAAACCGTCCTGGACGCGCGCCTCGACGCTCACGTTGCCGTTCTCGTGGGTGTACTTGATGGCGTTGGTCAGCAGGTTGAGCAGGACCTGGTTGAACTTGGCCGGGTCGGCCACGATGGTGGGCACGTCGGTCGGCAGGTAGGTCGACACCTTGATGCGCTTGTCGGCGGCGCGCGGCTTGACCACCGGGAGCACGCCGAGCAGCGCCGAACGCAGATCGACCGCCTCGAGGTTGAGCTCGAGACGCCCGGCCTCGATCTTGGTGAGGTCGAGCACGTCGTTGATCAGGTTGAGCAGCGCTTCCCCGTTCTTCAGGATGCTGTCGACGAAGTTGGTCTGGCGTTCGTTCAGCTCGCCGGTGACGCCCGAGAGCAGCATGTCGCTGTAGCCGATCACCGACGTGAGCGGCGTGCGCAGCTCGTGGCTCATGGTCGCCATGAAGTCGCTCTTCAACTGGTCGAGGTGCGTGAGCTCGTCGTTCTTGCGCGCGAGCTCCTCGTTGTACTGGATGTTGCGCAGCGCCACGGCCAGCTGGCTCGACAGCGAGGCGAGTGCCTTGAGCTTGCTCTCGCGCACCACCTCGCCGGACCGCGTCATGATGCAGAGCAGGCCGAGGCGCCGGTCCTTGGCCGTGAGCGGCACGAGAACGAGGTCGCGGAAACCCTCCCGCTCGATCAGCTTGAGCACGTGGGCCGACTGCGTGCCGTCCTCGACGGTCGCCACTCGCGGCGGGCCGGATGCGTAGACGCGCACCAGGCCGACGTCCTTGAGCCGCTCGATCAGCTCGGCGGTCACCGGGCCGCGGCTGGCGGCCAGCCGGTCCTCGGAGCTCAGGTCGTTGTGGACGAGCGCGAAGCCGCTGCTCACGCGCATGAGGTCGCACAGCTTGGCGAGGGCCTCGGGCATGAGCCCCTCGACATCGTGGTGCCTGATGAAGACCTGGCTGGTCTCCTCGATCGAGCGCAGCTGCTCGTTGACCACCTTCATGCGGTCGAGCTGCCCCTCGGTGCGCAGCTTGGCCTCGCGCAGCTGGCCGTTGCTCTTGGTGAGCGCCCGGGCGAGAAAGCCTGTGAGCAGGGCGATGAGGAGAAAGGCGGTCACCCTGATGCCCACGGTCTGGGCCGACCAGTTGTCGGGCAGCACGGGCGGCTTGATGGTCGAGCTGTTGACGAAGGGGCCGACGGCGGCGTTCTGCAGCACCCAGATCGAGATGTAGAGGCCGCTCGACACGGCCGCCGTGACGTAGGCCGACCAGGCGGGCAGCAGCAGGCTGGCCGAGACGATGGGCCACAGGTAGAGGATGGCCACCGAGGAGAGCACGCCGCCGGTGAAGACGACCGCGGCGGTGATCAGCACCGTGTCGACGGCGACCATCGCCACGCTGACCTGACGCTCGCGTCCGCGCCGGCTGAGGTAGAGGAACGGCACGTTGGCGACCACGAACACGACGATCACCACGAGCAGCGAGAGCGAGACCGAGCTCGGGCTCAGCACCCGGAACACCATGCCGGTGATGAACAGCGCCACACCGAAGATGATGCGCGCCGTCATGATCTCTCTCAGTTGCTTGTCCGAGCTCGTCGTGACCTCCGTCGTGCAGACCATGGACCCGCGTACTCATATGTCGACAGGCGCGGCCGATGGATTAGGCCCGATGTGCGGAAGGAAACCGTAGTCCGGCGGTGAAGCACTAGAGCCCCGGGCGCACTGCCTTGCCGTTTCCGGCGCCCCAGCGCGGCGCGCCTCGAGGAGAATCGAGGACGTTCGAACCTGTGTCCGTGCCGCGTCTCATCCTGGCCGGGGTCGAGCCCGGCCCCGCGCTCGACCTCGTGGCCGGCGCGCTGCTCTCCGGATGCGGCGAGCAGCACGCCACGCGCGCCATCCTGCTTGGCTTCGACCTGCCGCTGTGGCGCCTGGTCTACGACGTCGCGGCACGAGCCCCGCGCGCCCTCGATCCCGTGTTGCACTCCGCGCCGGTGGCCGACGAGCTCTTCGACCAGTGGAGCGAGCGCATGGACCTCGCTCTTGTCATCGGCGTCCGACCCCTGCTCGACCGCTGGGAGGGCGTGAACGGTTCACGGGCGGCCGACCTCGCGCGGCGTCTCGACGCGCCGATCGTACTCGTGCTCGACGCCCGGGGCAGAGGGGCGAGCGCCGCGGCCGCGATCTACGGCACGCGCGCGCTGGCCGCTCAGCTCGAGATCGGCGGGGTGATCCTGGTCGGCGGCGACGATTCGCCGGCCGGCCTCGAGCTGCAGGAATCGCTGCGCCGCGACGTGGGCTTGCCGGTGCTCGGCCACATCCCGCCGCAGCTCACCGAGCAGTTCCTGCGCCAGTACGCGGTGGCGAGCGGCTCGGTGCGCACGCTGGGCGGCGCGCGGGCGCCCGAGACGACGCTCGTGCAGCTCTGCCGCGAGGCCGCCACCTACCTGCAGCTCGACGAGCTCATGGCGGTCGCCGCGCGGCGCGGCTTTCTGCCGTCGGCGCCGCGCCGCCTGCTGCTGCCCGAGACATCGGCGACCGACCTGGTCGTGGCGGTCGCCTGGGGGCCGCCGTTGCAGCCGGTCATGCTCGAGAACGTCGATGTCCTGCAGGCGATGGGTGTCAACCTGGTGCCGCTCAACGTCTCGCGCGACCGTGAGCTGCCCGAGCCCTGTGACGGCCTGCTCTTCACCGGCACGCTCGACGAGCAGTCGATCAACGCGTTCTCCGACAACGCTCTGCTGCGTCAGAACCTGCGCACGGCCGCCACCGACGGTCTGCCGGTGATGGCCCTCGGCGGCGGCGCCCTGCTCATGCTGCAGCGCCTGGCCGACAGCCGCGGGCGCAGCCACGACCTGCTGGGCCTCGTGCCGGCCGAGGCCGAGCTGCTCGAGTGGTACGACCGCCCGCGCTACGTGCGGGCCGAAGCCACCAGGGCCAATCCCTACGACACCGGCGAGGTCACGCTGCACGAGCTCTTCGACCTCGAGTTCCTCGTCCTCGAGCAGGACGTCTTTGCCTACCAGGTCGCCATGCCCGACGGCAGCAGCCGCACCGAGGGCTTCGTCGTCGGGCGCTGCCTGGCGACCACCCTGTTCGCCAGCTTCGCCGCCTCGCCCGGCATGGCGGGACGCTTCATCGCCGCCATGAACGCGGCGCGCCACTCCTAGCGGCCCGACCTCCGGCCGAACGGCGTGCGCCGCCGGCGCTCGCCACGCCCGCCCGCCGCCGCCGGGTGTACACTTCCGCGCATGAACGAACGCCGCCGCCTCGCGCCCGAGGTCTTCGCCCTGCCCGTCGAGCGCATGCGCGAGGGGTACTACACCGACGCCTACTTCAACTTCTCCAAGCGCGTCCTCGAGACGCGCGACGAGCATCCCCGCGTGCTCATGCAGGTCTTCCAGAAGTACGAGTCCGCCGTTCTGGGCGGCATGGACGAGGCGATCGCCGCGCTGCGCCAGTGCTCCGGCCGCCACATCGAGAAGGGCGGCCGGCGCACCTGGCGCGACGGCTGGGACGAGCTCGAGGTGCGAGCGCTCTACGACGGCGACGAGATCGAGCCCTGGGAGACGGTCATGACGATCGAGGGCGACTACTCGCTGTTCGCCCATCTCGAGACGGTCTACCTGGGGGTGCTCACCCGGCGCACCCTGATCTCGACCAACGTGCGCCGCGTGGTCGACGCCGCTGGCGACAAGCCGATCTTCTTCTTTCCGGCGCGCTTCGATCACTACCGCGTGCAGGCCGGCGACGGCTGGGCGGCGCACATCGCCGGCGCCATCGGCGTGTCGACCGACGAGCAGGCGTCGTGGTGGGGCGGCAAGGGCGGCGGGACGGTGCCGCACGGCCTGATCGCGGCCTACGCCGGCGACACTGTCGCGGCCTCGCGCGCCTTCGCCGACGAGCTCTACCCCGACGTCAACGTGATCGCGCTCGTCGATTTCGACAACGACTGCGTCGCGACGTCGGTCGCCTGCGCGCGCGAGCTCGGCGAACGCCTCTGGGGCGTGCGCCTCGACACCTCGGAGACCCTGGTCGACCGTTCGCTGTGGGACAGCATGGGCCAGTTCCGCCCGACCGGCGTCAATCCCGAGCTCGTCCGCAACGTCCGCCGGGCGCTCGACGACGAGGGCTTCGAGCACGTGCGCATCGTGGTGAGCGGCGGCTTCGACGCGGCTCGCATCGCCGAGTTCGAGCGCACCAGGGTGCCGGCCGACGCGTACGGCGTCGGCTCGAGCCTGCTGCGCGGCAAGGTCGACTTCACCGCCGACGTCGTGCGCGTCGACGGCCGGCCGTGCGCCAAGGCGGGCCGCAAGGAGCTGCCCAACCCGCGCCTCGAGCTCGTCGAGTAGCAGCCGATGGACGGCCGGCAGGGCGGCAGTCGGGCGGGACCGGCGTGGCCGTGGCGATCGGCGTGAAGGCGATCGTCGTCGTCGATCTGGTGAACGGCTTCTGCCGGAGCGGCAACCTGGCGAGTCCGCGCCTGGCCGCGATCGTCGCTCCCGTGCGCGCCTACCTCGAGGCCGAGACGGCCGCCGGCGCCGTCCCCATCTTCCTGGCCGACACCCACGCGCCAGACGACCCGGAGTTCGCCGTGTTCCCGGCGCACTGCGTGGCCGGCTCCGGCGAGGAGGAGATCGTCGCCGAGCTGGCGCCGCTCGCCGCCGCCGCGGCGGTCG
>DATIYD010000423.1:0-8592 GCA_035517975.1 Thermoleophilia bacterium
CGAGCGCCGGTCAGCTCGCCATGCTCGCGGCGCTCGAGCTCTCGGCCGACGACCATCGCCGCCTCGCCGACCACTGCCGCGAGCGCGGTATCGAGTTCCTCTCGGCGCCCTTCGACGCGGAGAGCGTCGAGCTGCTCGCGACGCTCGGGCTGCGCCGCCTGAAGGTGCCGAGCGGCCAGCTCCTCGATCTGCCGTTCCTGCGTCGCGTCTCGGCGCTCGGCCTGCCGCTCATCGTCTCGACCGGCATGGCCACGCTCTCCGAGGTCGGGGCGGCGCTGGCTGCCCTCGAGGCCGCCGGCTGCCCGCGTGCCCGGGTGACCGTGCTGCACTGCTCGACCGAGTATCCGACGCCCCTGGCCGACGTCAATCTCACCGCCATGGTGACCATGCGCGAGACCTTTGGCGTGGCGGTGGGCTACTCCGACCACACCGAAGGCATCGTCGTGGCGGTCGCCGCCGCCGCCCTGGGCGCGCGCGTCATCGAGAAGCACCTCACCCTCGACCGCGGCCAGCAGGGTCCCGACCACCGCGCCTCGCTCGAGCCCGGCGCCTTCGCCGAGCTCGTGCAGGGAGTACGCGCCGTCGGGGTCGCCCTGGGCGACGGCGTCAAGCGCCCCACCGCCGCCGAGCTCGACAACGCCGCCGCCGCCCGCACGAGTATCGTGGCCGCCCGCGTGATCGCGCCCGGCGAGACGCTCACGGCCGACAACCTGACGACCAAGCGCCCGGGCACCGGCCTCTCGCCGCTGCGCTGGGACGACGTGGTCGGCCGGGTGGCCTCGCGCGCCTATGCACCCGACGACCCCATCGTGGAGCCGCTGCCATGACGGGACCGTTGCGCCTCACCGTGCTCAGCGGGACACGCGCCGACTACGGCCTGTTCCGGCCGCTGCTCGCGGCACTGGCCGCCGAGCCCGCCTTTGCCACCTCGCTGATCGTCACCGGCGCCCACCTCACGCCGCGCTTCGGCGACACCGTGGGCGAGATCGAAGCCGACGGCTACCGCATCGCGGCGCGCGTGCCCTTGCCGCTCGAGGGCGACGCCGAGCTCGACGTGGCCAGGGCGGCGGCAGCCGCCCTGGCCGGCATCGCGGCGGCGCTCGACGCCGAGCGGCCCGACCTGCTGATCGTGCTCGGCGACCGCTACGAGACCCTGGCCGGCGCCTGGGCCGCCCTGCTTGCCCGGGTGCCCGTCGCCCACCTGCACGGCGGCGAGCTCTCGCAGGGCGCGACCGACGACGCCATGCGGCATGCCGTCAGCAAGCTGGCCTGGCTGCACTTCCCGGCGACGGCCGGCGCGGCGCGGCGCCTCGTGCAGCTCGGCGAGGAGCCGGAGCGCATCGTCGTCGCAGGCGCGCTCGGGGTCGACAACGCGCTCCGCGAGCCGCGCCTCAGCAAGGCCGAGCTCGAGGCCGAGCTCGGCCCACTCTTCGGACCGGCCACCGCGCTTGTGACCTTTCACCCGGTCACGCTCGAGACCGGCAGCGCCGCCCAGTTCGGCGAGCTGCTCGCCGCGCTCGACGAACGCGCCGACGTCGCGACCGTCTTCACGCTGCCCAACGCCGACGCCGGCAATCTGGCCGTCACGCGGGCGATCAACGAGTATTGCGAGACTCACGCCGACAGGGCCCACGCCTTCGCCTCGCTCGGCAGCCGCCGCTACCTGTCGCTGCTCGCCCAGGTCGATGTCTGCCTGGGCAACTCGTCGAGCGGCATCATCGAGGCGCCGGCCCTCGGCACACCGAGCGTCGACATCGGCGCCCGCCAGTCGGGCCGCGAGCGCGCCGCCAGCGTGCTGCACTGCGAGCCGCGGGCGGCCGACATCGCCGCCGCCCTGCAGCGCGCGCTCTCGCCCGAGCTGCTCGACCTGGCCCAGACGTGCGACAACCCCTACGGCGACGGGCACGCCGCCGAGCGCATCGTCGCGACGCTGCGCCGCGTGCTGCCCCTCTCCGGGCCGCTCATCAAGCGCTTCCACGACCTGCCCGGCACGACTGCCGGTCCCAGCGCCCGCGCGGCGGGCTGACGTGTTCGACGCCCGCCGCGTGCTCGCCCTGATCCCCGCCCGTGGCGGCTCCAAGGGGCTGCCCGGCAAGAACCTGGCGATGCTCGGCGACCGGCCGCTGATCGCCTGGACGATCGCCGCCGCCCGCGAGAGCGCCTTCGTCGACGAGGTCGTCGTGTCGACCGACGACGACGCGATCGCCCAGGGGGCGGCCGCGGCCGGCGCCCGCGTGCCCTTTCGCCGCCCGGCCGCCCTGGCCGGCGACGAGGCGCGCATGGGCGACGTCATCGCCCACGCGCTCGAGACGCTCGCCGCCACCGACCCGCCCTACGGCTGGCTGCTGCTGCTGCAACCGACCTCGCCGCTGCGCACCGCAGCCCACATCGACGAGGCGTTCGCCCGTCTGACCGCGAGCAAGGGACGCGCCGTCGTGTCGGTCTGCGAGGCCGAGCACAGCCCGCGCTGGACGGCCGAGCTGCCGCCCGACGGCAGCATGGCCGCCTTCGGCGACGCCGCGGCGACGCGCGCCAATCGCCAGGAGCTGGGCGTCTTCTACCGGTTGAACGGCGCCGTCTACCTGGCCGACGTCGACTACTGGCGCGCCCAGCAGGGCTTTCTTGGACCGGCGACCTACGCCTACATCATGGCCCAGGACGACTCGGTCGACATCGACAGCCGGCTCGACCTCGATCTCGCCGCGCTCCTGCTCGCCCGGCGCGACACCGCGCGCTGAAGTGTCGTGAACGGCGTCGACCTCGAGGCTCTGGTCAACCGCGCCGTCAACGGCGGGGGTGAACACCTGGAGCTCATGACGGCGGCGCTCGCCGTGCGCAAGCTGCCGCCCTACGGGCCACCGGGCTGGTGGCGCGACCGTCTGCGCCTGCTCGCCACGGCCACGATCACCACGGTGCGCGCCGCCCGTGCCGCGGCGCCGCCCCCGGCCTCGCCGACGGCCGCCGCGTTTCCCGGCAACGACGACAACCTCGCCGTGCGGCAGTTCTTCCTGCGCCATCACTTCGGCCGCGAGAGCGATCATGTGGGGCGCCAGTCGCTGCGCCGTCCACGAGGCCGGGCGCCGCGCGGCTGGTGGCTGTGGTGGCTGCGCGGCGTGGCCTGGGGGCTGCTCGGCCTGGCCGACTTCAGCGAGCGCCGTTACGCCTGGCTCGGCGGCGTGCTGGTCGACCTGCAGCTCTACAAGCGCCTCGAGGCCGAGCTCGAGCAGGTGTACGTCTTCGCCCTCTACGACCGGCGCCAGTACCTGCTGCTCACCTTCCTCGCGCGCCACACGCGTCTCACGGTGACGGCCGTCTACCAGAACATCCCGCTGGCCCGCAACTGCCGCCACCTGCACGTCGCCGTGCCGGTCGTGGTCACGTCGAAGGTCAGCATCTGCGAGGTCGACCACTACCGGGAGCAGGGCAGCTTTCTGCCGCTCAGCGTGACCTACGCCGGCCAGGAGTTCATCGCCGAGACCCACGACCTGCAACCGCACCCGGCGCTCTACGACATCGGGTATTACTCGTCGGGCGAATGGGCGCGGCGCGAGGGCCTTTACCAGGTCAGCGACCGGGAGCGCATCCGGCGCGGCGTCGATGCCGGCAACCCGTATGCTCAGGCCGCGGCCGGTCAGCTCGCAGCGCTCGTGGCGTACGCCCGGGACGCGGGGCGCACGCTGCGCATCTACCCGCACCCCTTCGAGCGCGACCTGCGCCGCGAGGGCATCGAGCCGCCTTGGGCGACGCTCGCCGACGGCGCCACGGTGACGATCGACGAGGGCGTCGCGGCCAGCTCACGGCGCAGCCTCTACGACGTGCGGGTCGCGGTCTCGCTGCAGTCGTCGTTCATCTGGGAGCGGCTCGACCTCGGCCTCGACGCGTCGTTCCTGCACGAGTTCGACGACCCCGCCATGAACGTCTTCGAGCGCGCGGCTCTGGGGCGCTACGCCGTCAACGTCTGCCGCGGGTACGAGGAGCTGATCGAGAAGGTCGACGCGGCCCTGCGCGAGCCGCCGGCGAGCTGAACCGAAGGTCGGCGCGGCCCGGCGTGAGCCGCCGGCGAGCTGATCAGACGCCTTTGACCAGACCCTGTGCGGCGGCCGACTTGCCGGCCTTGAGACGCCGCCCGACGAGCGCCTCGACCGGCAGGGCCAGCTCGCTGACGGGCTCGCCGTCGAGGCTCACGCCGCCCTGAGCGATGCGCCGCCGCCACTCGGAGCGGGTCGCGCCGAACCAGCGCTCCATCACCCTGGGCAGGAACACACGCCCGTCGTCTGCGTCACCGGCCTCGAGGCGCAGCTCCTGCAGATCGTCGGCCGCCTCGTGGCGCCGAAAGACACGGTCGAAGTGGTCCTCGGCGGCGCTCGCCGCCGCGTCGCCCCGCAGCCTCGTCAGGATCTCGCGGGCCAGACGCGCCTTGAGGTCGCGCGGGTTCACCGTGCCGCCGGCCAGTTCCCGTTCGAGGGTGGCGATCTCGTCGGCGTGATGCGCGGTGAGCAGGCGGAAGTAGGTCATGATCGTCTCGTCGGGGATGCTCATGATCTTGCCGTAGACGTCGCGCGGGTCCTCGGTCACGCCGATGTAGTTGCCCGTCGATTTGCTCATGCGCTCGGCGCCGTCGGTGCCGGGCAGGATGTCGAGGGTCATGACGACCTGGGGCTCCTGACCGAAGTACTGCTGCAGGTCGCGACCCATGAAGAGGTTGAACTTCTGGTCGGTGCCGCCGAGCTCGATGTCGGCTCGCACCGCGACGGAGTCGTAGCCCTGGGCCAGCGGATAGAGCATCTCGAGCATCGAGATCGGCTGGTGCGCCGCCCAGCGCTTGGCGAAGTCGTCGCGCTCGAGGATGCGCGCCACCGTGGTCGTCGCGGCGAGCTCGAAGATATCCTCGGTGGTGAGCGTGCCGAGCCACTCGCCGTTGTGCGGCATCTCGAGCTTGGCCGGATCGTCGTCGAGGATGAGCAGGGCCTGCTCCTGGTAGGTGCGCGCGTTGGCGTCGATGACGGCCGGATCGAGGCGGGGCCGGGTCTTGGATCGGCCCGAGGGATCGCCGATGCGCGCCGTGTAGTCGCCGATGATGAGCACGGCGACGTGACCGGCATCCTGGAACTGGCGCAGCTTGTTGAGCACGACCGTGTGCCCCAGATGGATGTCGGGCGCGGTCGGGTCGACGCCCAGCTTGACGCGTAGCGGCCGGCCCTCGCGCTCGGCGCTCGCGAGCTTGGCGGCGAGCGCTCCCGCGGGCAGCACCTCGACGCTGCCAACGGTCAGGTCGTCGATGAGGCGCTGGTCGGGCATGGCGCCGCGGATGATACCACAGGGCCCGCCGGCCACGGGCCCGAGATGCCACGGCGCCCGCCGGCCACGGACCCGAGATGCCACCGCGGCCCGCCGGGGGCGGACCCGAGCCGCGCCGTCGTCTGAAAGGGCTACGGTCGCGGCCCGAATCGGCCGACAAAGGCACCATGGCCGCGCATACCCGTAAGGCGAGGGGCAGACACCGCGATCACCGCACCATCGTCGCCGTCGTCACGCTCGGCGTCGTGATCACCATCCTGGCCGTCGCCGGCCTCACCGTACGGGCGGCACTTTCGTCCGTGGCCGCCGGCCTGCCCAAGCTCGATATCGCCGCCCATCAGCCCCTGACGCGCAACACCTATATCTACGACGGCTCGCGCCGGCCCCGCCTGCTCGCCGTGCTGCGCGGCGACCAGAGCCGCGTGATCGTCTCGTCGGGACAGATCGCGCCGGTCGTCAAGCAGGCGGTGGTGGCGATCGAGGACCGCCGCTTCTACGAGCACAGCGGCATCGACTACCGCTCGATCGGTCGGGCGTTCGTCACCGACCTGGTCGCCGGACACTCCGAGCAGGGCGCCTCGACGATCACCCAGGAGTTCATCAAGAACGCCTACCTGCCACCCCAGGAGCGCACCTCCGACAGCATGTCGCGCAAGCTGCGCGAGGCGGTGCTCGCCTACCAGCTCGAGCAACGCTGGTCGAAAGACAAGATCCTCACCAACTACCTCAACACCATCTACTACGGCGAGAGCAGCTACGGCATCGAGATGGCGGCACGCACCTATTTCGGGACCCGGGCGCGAGACCTCACCTTGCCGCAGGCGGCCCTGCTGGCCGGCATCGTGCAGAACCCGGCTCGCTACGACCCCTTCGCCGCTCCTACGGCCGCCAGGGCGCGGCGGCAGGCCGTGCTCGACGCCATGACCACCCAGGGGATGATCTCGGCGGCGGAGGCCGCGGCAGCGGCGCGCGCGCCGCTGCCGCGGCATCCGCACCGCCTTCCCACCAGCCGTCTCGCACCCTACTTCGTGGAGTACGTGATCCAGCAGCTCGTGCACCAGTTCGGGGCGGCCACCGCCTTCGGGGGCGGCCTGCGGGTCTACACGACGCTGAACCCGCGCGTGCAGCGCGACGCCAACTCGGCAGCCACGTCGATCCTCGACCGGCCTGGCGATCCGACCGTCTCGATCGTCGCCATCGACCCGCACACCGACGAGGTCGAAGCGCTGGTCGGCGGACGCGGCTTCGCCGCCCAGCAGTTCGACGTGGCCGTCGACGGGCGCCGCCAGCCGGGCTCGGCCTTCAAGCCCTTCGCCCTGGCGGCCGCCATCCGCGAAGGGCTCTCGCCCAAGAGCATCTTCATCTCGGAGCCCAAGTCGATCGACCTGGGCAACGGCTCGACCTGGAACGTCAGCACGTACTCGGGCGGCTATGCCGGCAAGATCAGCCTGGCCGACGCCACGGTCGAATCCGACAATACGGTCTACGCCGACCTCTCGATGATGGTCGGCCCCCAGAACATCGCGACGATGGCCGCCGACATGGGCATCACGAGCCCGGTCGGCGACAACCCGGCCATCGCCCTCGGTGGTCTCGAGGGGGGCGTCTGTCCGCTGGAGATGGCCAACGCGTACGCCACCCTCGCGGCCAACGGCCAGCGCATGAACGGCACGATGCTCGACAACGGCACGCCGGCGCCGATCTCGATCAAGCGGGTGATCGACGACCAGGGCCACGTGCTGGTGCGCAACACGATGGTGCGCACGCTCGCCCTCGCGCCCTGGCAGGCCGGCCTCGAGACCTCGATCCTGCAGCAGGTGATCGAGCGCGGCACCGGCGTGGCGGCGGCCATCGGCCGCCCGGCGGCCGGCAAGACCGGCACCACGACCGACTTCGCCGACGCCTGGTTCTGCGGCTACACGCCCGACCTCTCGGCGGCCGTCTGGGTGGGCTACCCCGACGCCCGGCGCGAGATGATCGTGCGCGGCATCAAGGTGGCCGGCGGCACGTTCCCGGCCATGATCTGGAACCGCTTCGCCTCTGCCGCGCTCGCGGGGGTGCCGGCCCACGACTTTCCCGCCTTCACGACGCCGCCGACTACCAAGGCCATCGTGTGCCCGCGCAGCGGCGACCTCGCCACCCGGTGGTGTCCCGAGCGCCTCGTCTGCTACTACTTCCCCGGCGACGCGCCGACCGAGCCGTGCACGTTCCACGGCCCGAAGCGCGTGGTCGTGCCCGACGTGACCGGCGACGACTTCGGCACCGCCAGGCATCGTCTCGCCGCCGAGAAGCTCGCCTGGCAGGTGGTCGACGTGCCGGGCGACCCCTCGCTGCAAGGCATCGTCGTGGGTCAGTCGCCGGGCGGCGGCCATACCCTCCTGCAGGGCAGGGCCGTCATCCTGCGCGTGGGCAGTGGTCCCGCGTTCCTGGTGCCCGATGTCGTCGGGCTCTGCCGCCAGGCCGCGGCCCAGGCGCTGCAGCTCGCCGGCTTCGGCGTCGCCGTGGCCTGGGACGGCACCGTCGGCGACGGCGGGGCCCCGGGCATGGTCGTCGCCACGCAGCCCGCGGCCGGCACCTCCGATCAGGGAGCCGTCACGATCGTGGTGCACGGCAACGACATGAACGTCGTCGTGCCGAACGTCGTCGGCCTGGCGGCGGCCGACGCTCAGGCGGCCCTCGCGGCCGCCGGTCTCGGCGGCGACGCCCCCACCGACGGCTCCGGCGGCAACGTGGCCACCCAGGATCCGGCCGCCGGCACGAGCATCGAGGTCGGCGCGCTGATCCACCTCACCCTGACCGGCCGGCCGCAGCCCACGCCCTCGTCGTAGCCTCGCGCGCCAAGGGGCGGGAGCGCCGGCAGCTCAGGCGACCCCGCGAAAGAGGTGCCCCGTCGTGAAGCGCTCGCGATCGCCGAAGGCGCCGAGGCCGGCGAGCCCGTCGCCGTCGAAGGCACGCCGCTCAGCGGCGCTCATGTCGGACGGTACGACGAGCACACCACCCACCCCGGCCGCGGTGAGCTCGGCCAGATGACCGCAGAGGTTGGTCACGCGGGCGTTGAAGATGCGCGTCTCGCCGGCGGCCACGAGAACCGGAAACGCGTAGCCCCGGGCGTCGGTCAGCGTGAGCGCGACCGGCACCGGCGGGCTTGGTGATGCCGCCTGCGGACGCGGTGCCGGCGCCACCAGCCCCTCGGCCAGCCCCAGCGTGTCGCGGCTCACGAGCACCTGCTCACGGCCGAAGACCAGCGTCTCGACGGCGAGGGGTGGGGGCGGGCCGGCCGCGGCCGGCCCGCCC
>DATIYD010000424.1:0-3590 GCA_035517975.1 Thermoleophilia bacterium
GGCGATGTCGCTGAAGAACACGTGCGGCGTGCCGCCCATGCCCTTGTCGTAGAACTGCTCGCCCCAGGCGGCGAACATGGCGACGTGCTTGATGCCGTAGCCGGCCTCGACCTGCATGCTGCGGATCACCTGGTTGATCACGGCGACGCTGTTCTTGCGCGGGCAGCGGCTCTGGCAGGTGTAGCAGTAGAAGCAGTACCAGACGTTGTCGTCTTCGAGCAGCGTGGGGTCGCCCTCGTAGGCGCGCCGCGCTACCTCACGGGGCGAGTACTCGGTGAAGCGCGCCGCCGGGCAGCCCGAGGTGCATACGCCGCATTGCAGGCACGACAGAAAGCCGTCGCGGTGGTCGTGCATGCGGGGGTCGTCGAGGATGCGGTCGACCAGGTCGAGGCGAGCCTCGCAGCGGGGCTGGAACTCGCCGTCGGCGATGACGGCGTAGGGATTGACCCTGGCCGGCTCGGCCGCTTCGTTCTCAGTCATGGCGGTCTCCCTCGGAGGTGTCGGCCGGCCCGGCGGCGCTGAAGAACTCGGGCCAGAAGTGGATCGTGACGGGCAGGCCGCGGCGGCGCGCGGCCGAGCGCAGGTTGTCGCGGCAAAGCAGGCAGGTCGTGACGACCGGCGCCGAGCGTGTCGCCGCGTGGTCGAGCAGGCGCCGCGTCGCCTTGGTCTCGGAACGGTACATGCCGCCCAGGGCGCCGCAGCAGCCGCTGTGCAGCGAGGGGAACGAGGTCAGGCACTCGGCGCCGGCGAGCGTGGCGGCCCCGGCCAGCGAGGCCAGAGCGGTCTCGCGCTCGGCAAGACAGCCGACGTAGGGCACGAAGGCCGGCGCCGCGGCGCGCAGGCGGCGGCCCCGGCGCTGGGCGTGCTCGACCAGCAGCTCCCACAGCGGTGTCGTCTCGGTGCCGCTCGCCGCGAGGCTCTGGTCGCAGGCCGGGCAGGTCGTGACGACGCGCTCGGCGCTCGAGTAGCCCGACGGCGCGGCCTCGCGGCTCGGGTGGCCGCAACAGGCGGCGCCGGCGGCCTCGGCCAGCTCGAGGTCGAGGCCGCGGGCCACGGCCCGCGTCAGGGCGAAGGTCTCCTGGTCCTGGCGCAGGGCGCAGCCGGGGTAGAAGGGACGGCCGGTCGCGGCCGCGGTCGATGCGGCGTCGGGCGAGCCCGAGACGGCGCCGGCAGAGTCAGAGGCGGGGTCCGCTGAGACACCCTTGCCGGGCGCCCGCGACGCGAGCGAGCCGGGCAGGCGCAGGCGTGCGCGCACCAGGCGCGAGGCCGCGCCGGCGGCGCCGACCACGTCGCTCGGCACGTAGCCGTGCGCGGCCATGGCCACGCCGAAAGCCATCGAGTCGATCGTGTCGTGGCCGCTCAGACGCTTGGTGGCGACCGCCGCGGCCTGGCGCTCGGGGCAGCGTCCGGCGCCCTCACGAGCCACGGCCCGCAGCCGGGTCATGGCCGCGGCCACGTCGAGCTCCATGGGGCAGACCGTGCTGCACGAACCGCAGCCGGTGCAGCGCCACACGTCGTCGCAGGCGAGCAGGCGCTCGGCCTGCTGGGTGAGGATCAGGCGCAAGACGCGCCGCGGCCCGTGCTCGAGGTCGGCGCCGCTCGGGCAGACGGCGGTGCACTGGCCGCACTGGTAGCAGGTGCGGTAGTCGGCGGCGAGGGCCGCGACCTCGCGGCGCAGGGCTTCACTGACAGCCATCACAGCGTCCTTCGCTCGCCGCCGCCGCGATCGCGACGGGCATGGTCCCATTGGTGGGCGCGTCGATGCGGTCGCCCTCAGTGACCAGCATCGCGGCCGCCGCCTTGTCGCCCTGCACGCGGGCGCCGAACAGCCGGATGCGCCGGCCCACGCTGTCGCGGTCGACGGCGCAGAGGTGCCAGAGCTCGAGGGGCAGCGAGAGACCGGCCTCGTCGAGCAGCTCGCGGCTGAGCGCGACCTGCTCGGCGGCGCTCGTGTCGCCGGTGCGGAACTGACAGCGGCCCTCGGCGCAGCCGGCCAGGAAGATGCCGGCGGCGCCCAGGCGGGCCGCCTCGGCGATGTGCAGGGCGCTGACGCGGCCCAGGCAGGGCAGCTCGATCAGGCGCACGTTCTCAGGGTACGGGTCGTGGCGCAGGCCGCTCAGGCTGATGGCGGCGCCGGCGCACTCCTTGCAGTAGAAGCCGATGATGGGCCGCTCGACGCCCTCGGTCATGAGCGCCAGGCGCCCGAACAGGGCGTCGTCGGAGAGATGGTGGTCGATCGCCATCTCGGGACAGTTGGCCGCGCAGATGCCGCAGGCGTGGCAGGCTTCGGCGTCGATCACGGCGAGCTTGCCGTCGCCCTCGACCTCGGCGGGGCGCGGCGTGCCGGGCGGCCGCTCGGCCAGCGTGATCGCGCCGAACGGACATATGCCCACGCAGACGTCGCAGCCCACGCAAGCCTCGGCGCGCACCGTCGAGGCCGGCGCCATGCGGCGCCCGGCCGAGCCTAAGAAGTTGTGGATCTCGGCGGCGACCGCCGAGGCCTCGGTGTTGCACTCCACGAGCGCCTTGGGGCCGGCGGCCGAGCCGCAGACGAAGATGCCCTCGCGGCTGGTCTCGGTGGCGCGGTTCTTGCGGTCGAGGATCTCGACGAAGCCGTCCTCGTCGGTGTCGATGTCGAGCACCCCGGCCAGGCGGGCCACGTCGCGCGCCGGCACCATGCCGTGCGACAGCACGACGAGGTCGGGGCGCAGGGTCACTTTCTCGGGCGTCGTCATGTCCTCGACCTCGACGACCGGCCGCCCCTGCTCGTCGAACTGCACGTCGGGCGGCGTGCCGCGCAGGAACTCGACGCCGGCGCGCCGCGCCGCCATGTACCAGTTCTCGTAGCCGATGCCGGCGGTGCGCAGCTCGAGGTAGCAGATCGTGACCCGCATCTCGGGGAACAGCTTCTTCAGGCGGATGGAGTGCTTGAGGGCGATCATGCAGCAAAGGCGCGAGCAGTAGTGCAGGCGCCGCCGGTCGCGTGAGCCGGCGCACTGGATCATGACCACCTCGTCGGCCGGGCTGCGGCCCACCGAGGCCTGCGCCACCCAGTCGTCCATCATCTCGGCCAGCTCGGTCTGGGTGACCACGTTCTCGTGGCCGTAGCCGAGGTGGCTGATGAGCGTGGCCGGCGACGGCTCGCAGCCGACCGCGGTGAGCACGGCGCCGGCCTTCACGGTGGTGCGCTCCGGCGACTGGGTGAAGTCGATCGCCTCGACCGGGCACTCCTCGACGCAGGCGCCGCAGAAGGTGCAGGTATCGAGGTCGACGGTGCGCACCACGCGGCCGTCGTAGAACTCGGCGAAGATCGCCTTGCTCGCGCCGTCGGCGGCCATCTCGGGGCAGACCGACTCACAGGTGCTGCAGTTGATGCAGTCGCCGGTGACGATGTTCGGCAACCGCCTGAGGGCGATCTCGAAGTCGCCCGGCCGGCCGCTGACCGACTCGACCGTGGTGCGCCGCCAGACGTGCAGGTTGGGATCGTCGATGGCCACGTTGCGATGGAAGCACTTGCGCGTGCCGGCCTGGGCGTCGGTGGTCGGCAGGCACTGGCCGCAGTCGTTGGTCGGGAACACGGTGCCGATGCG
>DATIYD010000425.1:0-2804 GCA_035517975.1 Thermoleophilia bacterium
GTGCCGCCCGAGCGCATCTACTTCCACGGCAACAACAAGTCCGAGGCCGAGATCGAGGCCGCGCTCGACTACGGCATCGGCACCTTCGTGGTCGACTCGCTGCACGAGATCGAGCTGCTCGGCGCGGCGGCCCGGCGGCGCGGCGTGCGCCAGCGCGTGCTGGTGCGCCTCACGCCGGGCGTGCGCCCCACCACGCACAGCTACGTGCAGACCGGCCAGGCCGACAGCAAGTTCGGCTTCGGCTTGGACGAGGGCCTGGCCGACGAGGCCGTGCGCGCCATGCTGGCCAGCGACGACCTCGAGCTGGCCGGCGTGCACGCCCACATCGGCTCGCAGATCTTCGACCTCTCGTCGCACCGCCGCGAGGTCGAGATCCTCTTCGGCGCGGTCGCCGACTGGCACCGCCGCTACGGCTTCGACTGCCGCCTGTTCAACTTCGGCGGCGGCCTCGGTATCCGCTACACCGAGCAGGACATGCCGTCGTCGATCGCCGAGTTCGCCGACGCCGTGGTCGGCGCCGCCAGGGCCTCGGCCGAGCGCTACGGGCTGCCGCTGCCGCGGCTGCTGGTCGAACCGGGACGGTCGATCGCCGGCAAAGCGGCCGTCACCGCCTACCGCGTCGGCACCATCAAGGAGATCCCCGGCGTGCGCACCTACGTGGCCGTCGACGGCGGCATGAGCGACAACCTGCGGCCCATGCTCTACGACTCCAGGTACGAGGCGATGCTGGCCAGCAAGGCCGAGGTGCCGGCCACGCGGGTCGTGACGGTGGCCGGCAAGCACTGCGAGATGAGCGACGTGCTGGTGCGCGACGTCGCGATCGCCCCGCCCGAGGTCGGCGACGTGCTCGTCACCCCCGGCACCGGGGCCTACGGCTACGTGATGGCCAACAACTACAACATGGTGCCGCGGCCGGCGATCGTCCTGGTGAGCGGCGGGCAGGCGCGCCTGATCGTCGAGCGCGAGACCTGGGAAGACGTGACGCGCCTGCAGCGCGCGCTGCGATGACCAACCTGGAGCGCAGCAGTAACGACGTGGCGCCCCTGCGGCGCGCGCTGCGATAGACTGCGAACGGCGCCGCCGCGGCGCCGGCCGGCGCAGAGCCGGGCCGGCGCGCTTATCTTGCGGCGTCCACTTCGATGGAGGAGGACGGCAGTGGAGTCGGTCGGCATCGGTCTCGTGGGCTACGGTACCGTGGGTTCGGGCGTCGGACGGCTGCTGGCCGAGAGCGCCGACGAGATCCGTCTCGCGACCGGCAAAGAGGTGACGCTGCGCACCGTCTGCGAGCTCTCGCCCGAGCGCCAGGCGCTGGTACCGCCGGGCGTGCGCGTCACGACGGAGTTCGCCGACCTCGTGAACGATCCCGAGATCGGCGTGATCATCGAGCTCATCGGCGGCATCGAACCGGCTCGCACGTTCCAGCTCACCGCCCTCGCGGCCGGCAAGTCGGTGGTGACGGCCAACAAGCAGCTCCTCTCGCAGCACGGCGCCGAGCTGCTGCAGACGGCCGAAGACAACGGCGCCTTCTTGCGCTTCGAGGCGAGCTCGGTGGGGGCGGTGCCGGTCATCAAGGTCCTGCGCGAGTCGCTCGCCGCGGCCCGCATCAGCGGCGTCATGGGCATCGTCAACGGCACGACGAACTACATCCTGTCGGCCATGGCCCAGACCGGCGCCGAGTACGCTCCTACGCTGAAACGGGCCCAGGAGCTCGGCTACGCCGAGGCCGATCCCACCGAGGACGTGAGCGGCAAGGACGCCGCGGCCAAGATGGCGATCCTCTCGTCGATCGCCTTCCACAGCCGCGTCAATCTGGCCGACGTCGAGCATCAGGGCATCGAGGCGGTCACCGACGTCGACGTCGCCCGCGGCCGCGAGCTCGGCCTCGTGCCCAAGCTGCTGGGCGTCGCCAAGCTGATCGACGAGCGCGTCAACGTGCGCGTGTACCCCTGCTTCATCCCCGCCGAGCACCCGCTGGCCGGCGTCTCGGGCGCCTACAACGCCGTGTTCCTCGAGTCGGGCAGCTTCGACAACCTCATGCTCTTCGGCCCCGGGGCCGGCGGCATCCCGACCGCTTCGGCGGTGATCGGCGACGTGATCTCGATCGTCAACACGGCGCCGGGCGGCTACGTGGGCAACTGCACCTGCTACAAGAACCTGGGCTTCTATCCCAGCGCCGACGTGGTCTCGAGGTTCTACCTGCGCGTGCGCGTGGCCGACGAGCCCGGCGTGCTGGCCGCCATCGCCGGCGCCTTCGGCAACGAGGGCGTGAGCATCCACTCCATGCAGCAGAGCGGCGCCGACGACGAGGCCCAGCTCGTCCTCGTGCTGCATCCGGTGCGCGAGGCCGCCTTCTTCGCTGCCCTGGCGCGCATCGAGGCGCTGCCCGTGGTGCGCAGCCGGCCGAGCGTGATCCGCATCGAGGGCTCGAATGACTAGCGGCGGCGGGCGCGGTCGCGGCGTGATCGCCCACTACCGCGCCCATCTGCCGGTCACCGACCAGACGCCGGTCGTCACCCTGGGCGAGGGCGACACGCCGCTCGTCGCGGCGCCGCGCCTGGGCGCGACCCTGGGCGTCGAGCTCTACCTCAAGCTTGAGGGCATGAACCCGACCGCCTCGTTCAAGGACCGCGGCATGACGATGGCCGTGAGCAAGGTGGTCGAAGACGGGTATCGCGCCGTGATCTGCGCCTCGACCGGCAACACCAGCGCCTCGGCCGCAGCCTACGCCGCCAAGGCCGGGATCAGGGCCGTCGTCGTGATCCCCGAGGGCAAGATCGCGATGGGCAAGCTCGCCCAGGCGGTGG
>DATIYD010000426.1:0-3978 GCA_035517975.1 Thermoleophilia bacterium
CCCCGCCCCGCGTCGCTTCCTGGTCTAGCGGTGAAACGCGTTTCGCTGTTCGCCTTTTCCCCGCCGTTTCCTGCATCGAATCGCGCGCTCCGGGACTCGGAACGCGGCGCGAGCGGCCGGCGAGGCTCCGGATGGCCGCGCCGCCGGGTCAGGCGCCCGGCGCCGCGGCGGTCTCCTTGCCCTGCAGGTAGTCGACCATCGGTCCGGTCACGAGCGGCACGACGTCGCCGATCATGTGCGGCATGAGGTTGTCCATGATGCCGGGCATCATGCCGGGCATCTGCTCGGCCATGTAGTCGGGCATCGGCACGCGTGCGGCGATGCGCTCGAGCATCGTCGCTATGACCTTCGGCATCATCAGCGGCAGCAGGCGCGGGAACAGCACCGGGAACATCGGCTTCATCAGATCGAGCGCGCCCGGCACCCTGCCCATGGCCCGCATCATCGGCCCCATGCCCAGCGGCATGGCGTCGATCAACTCGGGCCACATGGCGCCCATCAGCTCCGCGAAGCCGCGCGGCGTCATGAGCGCGATCATCGCCTCGAACACGGCCCACTGCTGCTGGACGTCGGGGTTCGGGTCGGGCAGATCGTACCCCAGGGCCGCCGCGCTGAAATGGGCAAGGTCGACGACGTCGATGTCGATGCCCTTGGCCTGGGCCGACACGCGCAGCTGGAACTGGCAGCAGGGGCACAGGGCGAGGATCGCCTCGGCGCCCACTTCCTGGGCCTCGCGCAGCCTGACCTCGCCGATGTCGGCGGCCACCGCGGGGTCCTTCAGCAGGGTCAGGACGCTGCCGCAGCAGTGCGCCTCCTCGCGGTTGAAGGGCAGCTCAACGAACTCGGCGTGGGGGTTGGCCCTGATCAGCTCGCGCGGCGGTTCGTACACGCCCGAGGCGCGCCCGATGTGACAGGAATCGTGCCACGTGACGCGTCGCCTGGCGGGCGTCGCGCCGGCATCTTTCTTGCCGCTCTTCTTGCCGCTCGGCTTGCCGCTTGCGTCGCGCGTCGGCGGCGTGGCCGGAAAGGCGAACTCGCCCGTGGCGAGCTTGTCGGCGACGAGCTCCGAGTAGTGCCTGACGGTGATCGGATAGTCGATGCCGAGCCTCTCGGCCCACTCCGGATAGACGGTGCGCCACATCATGTCGCAGGCCGGGCAGCTCGTCGTCACGGTCGAGGCGCCGGCGGCCAGCACGCTGGCGATGTTGGTGCGCATGACCCGCTCGAACTGATCCCACTTGCCGGCCACGAGCATGGGCGTCGCGCAGCAGAGCTCCTTCTCGCCGAGGTACGTGAAATCGACGCCGGCCTCGTCGAGCAGGCGCACGGTGCCGATGCCGATGTCGCGTTCGACGTAGCTCGCCGTGCAGCCGGCGAAGTACACGGTGTCGGCGGCATGCCCTGGCCCGTGCTTGTCCCAGAGGTCCTGGGGAAACCAGGCGGCGCGGTCCTTGCGATACCCGGCCCAGATGTCGCCTTCGTCGCGCAGCGCCGCGCTCATCATCTCGAAGGGCGGCAGTGTCATGCGCTTGTCGTCTTCGATCAGCCGGCCGCGGAGCTTCATCCAGCTCGGCTCGATGGGCAGCACGGCCGAGCAGCGCGTGTCGCAGATCTCGCAGGTCGTGCAGGTGATGAAGGTGTCGACCATCTCCTGGCTCCAGCGCTCGCGACCCTCGATGAGCTCGCGCAGCCAGTACCACTTGCCACGCGGGCTCTGACTCTCCCAGCCGCGGCCGTAGAACTGGTCGCACTGATCGACGCAGTAGCCGCATTGCGAGCACGAGTAGGCGTAGAGCGCCACGTCGGCCGGGATGCCGCGCACCGACGTCGCCGGGTCGGGAGCGGCCACGGTCTTGGCGATCACGCGGTTGCCGAAGGGCCGGATGAGCGGCTCGAGCGCGCTCGCCACGCTGAGCGCCTTGCCGAGCGCACCGCTGCCGATCACCTTGCCGGGATTGAGCACGCCCCGCGGGTCGGCCTCGCGCTTGAACTCGCGGAGGCGCGCCACGCGCCCCGCGCCCAGCACCTCGTCGGCCCGGCTTGCGAAGTACATGCCCGTCGAGTAGGGCCGGCCGCCGTGCTTCTCGGCGATGTCCATGATGGTGAGCACGAGCCCGAAGACGAGGTTGTAGTCGAATCGGCGCTGGTCGGAAGGGATGAAGCCGAGGATGATCGCCTCGGGACGGCCGTGGGCGCCATGCCTGACGATCACCCCCTCCTTGACGACCGGCTGGTCGACCTTGTGCTCGATCTCGTCCATGACCGCGCCCAGGTTCTCGAGCGGCACGACGACCTCGGAGGGCACGAGTGACGGCCCCAGGCGCTTGACGATCATGAGCTGGAAGCGGTGCTGCCACTCATGGTCGGCGATGCGTGCAGGCAGGATCTCGCCCTGCACGGGGGCGACGAGGCCGGGAAGGGCGTCGAGCACGGCGGCCTGATCGTCGGCACGGTAGGCCAGCGTAAGGATGTAGGCGGCGGGCAGCAGGACGCGCTCCTCGGCAGGGTGGCCGTTGTGGGTGCGCAGCGGCGCGCGGTTCTTCATCTCGGCCATGCGCGGGTTGATGTAGACCATCGACCAGATCGGCAGGTCGGCGGCGACGATGGCGTCGATGAGCGTCTGCAGATCGCGGGCGTTCGCGCAGGCCACGGCAGTGACCGCCTCGGGCTCGAGCGCGCGCACGCGCAGCGTCACCCGGCTGATGATGCCGGTCGTCCCTTCGGCGTCGGCCACGAGCCCGAGCTCGGCGCTGGAGAGCTCGCGAACGGCGCCGCCGGCCAGCACGACGCGCACCGCGACGACGTTCTCGGCGAACCATCCGTACTGGTACGAGCCGATGCCTGCGCCGCCCTGCGCAAGCCAGCCACCGACCGACGACGAGGGGTAGCTCGTCGGGTAGAGGCGGAGAGTCAGACCCTGCCCCGCGAGCTCGCGGTCGAGCTGCTCCCAGGTGATGCCCGGCTCGACCGTCGCGGTCAGCGCCTCGCGATCGACGGCCACCACGGCGCGCAGACGGTAGAGATCGACGACGACGCCCTTCTTGACCGGGATGGCCCCGCCGTAACCCGACGTGCCCTTGCCGCGCGGCGTGAGCGGCACGCCGCGCGAGCTCGCCCAGCGCACGAGCTCGGTGAGCTCCTCTTCGCTGGCCGGCTGGGCGACCGCGTCGGGCGTGGTGTCGCCGACGAGTGGCTTGACGAGGCTGGGCATGGCGGCGATGTCGTGCGCATAGAGGCGGCGCTCGCGGCGGTCGAAGGTCACGCGCGCGCCCAGCAGGTTCTTCAGCCGGTCCCTGTCTGCCGTGGAGAGAGGCATGGCGGTTCCTTTCAGGTCTCGAGAGTCGAGGCTAGGAGGAGAGGTCGCCGGCGAGGGCGGCCTGCCGCGAGAGCGTGCTCATGAGCACGGCCCGCAGGGTGTCGAGGGCTTCGATGACGCGCGCGTCGGCCAGCGAGCAGAGCACGCTGGCCCCGTCGCGCGTGGTCGAGACGAGGCGGCGCTCGCGCAGCACCTTGAGGTGGCGCGACACGGTCGGCTGCGGGGTGTCGAGCAGCTCTGCCAGCCCGGTCACGTGGTGCGGCGACTCGGCCAGCGCGTAGAGGATGAGGATCCTCGTGGGGTCGGCCAGAGCCTGGCAGAGGCTGGCGTGCAGCAGGCTGACCTCACGCTTGAGCTGATCGTCCACGGCTCCTCCGGACAGACATTCGCATATGCGGTTTGCCGAATACTACCGTAGTCTAGCACCGCCCTTGCAGGCACCGTCAAGCGTGCGTCCGCCGGCGTCGAGCGCAGCGGCCTCACCAGGCGTCGAGCAAGGCTGCCTTACCCGGCGTCCAGCGCGGCGACCTCACCAGGCGCCGAGCGGGATTGCCCCCCAGTCCTCGACGCAGCCCGCCGAACCCGTCGCCGCGTGCCGGCGGTCAAAACGTTGCCTGCGACCCCGATCTGCGGGCACCATGGGCGCACTCGTCGGGCGGCAG
>DATIYD010000427.1:0-2350 GCA_035517975.1 Thermoleophilia bacterium
CGACAGGTCGGCCGCCGACCGCGCCGCCTCGGGCAGCTCGATCACGGGCTGCTCGAGGATGGCCTCGGCGCAGTCGCGCAGCCACTCGGCCTCGTCGGCCGTGAGGTGCCAGGCGTCGAGAGCGAGGCTGGTGCAGCGGCACTGCGCGAAGGGAAACCCGACGCCGCGGCAGAGCGCCCGCACGTACGGCGTGTACGAGGTCGAGATGATGTAGGCCGGCAGGGCGCCCGCGACGTCGTGCAGCAGGTCGCGGGCGCCGGGCACGATGAGCACCGTGTCGGCGCTGTACTCCTCGACGTCGCGGTCGCGCACGCCGTAGGCGAGGAGGAACGGCACGATGAGACGCAGGGTGTCGCCGGCGTTGTAGCCCGGCTTGTGCACGACGTCGGCGAGAAAGTCGTCGTAGCGCGAGAGGCGCGCGAACAGCTCGGCGCCCTCGGGAAGAAAGGCGGCGCAGACCTCCATGGCGTTGTCGTTGCGGGTGAGGGGCCCCTCGCAGTCGGTGACGAACAGGCGCGGCGGCGCGCTCATCGGCCGTATCTGGCGGGCGGCTCGCCCGCGATCTCGGCGTCGACGGCGGCGCTCATGTCGAGCGGCGGCTCGAGCGTGACTCCGACGACGGTGCCGTCGCGCAGGAGCAGGTGCTCGAGGGCGAACTCGCGCACCGTGTGGTACAGCAGCGGTATCTCGCGGCGCTCACCCTGCCGCCGGATCTCGGCGAAGAGCGGCTGGCGCTCGCCCTCGGCGGCGACGACCTCTTCGAGGCCGACGGCGTCGCGCTGCTTGCGAAAGGCGTGCCAGAGGCGGTCGTAGCGCAGACCCATGATGGGAAAGCCGCAGTAGGCGACGACCGGACCGCGGTCGAGCTCGGCGGTCGCCAGATGCACCATGGCGCCGGTTGCGCTGGCCTCGTCGGCCAGGAGCTGCCAGATGACCTGCTGCCACGTGCCCCGCGGCCCGCCGGGCAGGGCTGGATGCAGGTTGAGGATGGCGAAGCGGGTGCAGAAGTCGGCGCTCGTGATCAGCATGTAGCCGGCCAGCACGAGCAGCTCGACGCCGTACGAGTCGAGCTGCTCGGCGACGTCGTCGTGATAGGCCGCGCGCCAGGCCTCGCGGACGGCCGCCTTGTTGGCAAAGCGGCTGCGGTCGAGCTCGTCGCGGCGCGCCCGCCAGCCCTGCCAGCTCGTCGCGCTCGACAGCGTGACGGTCGGCAGCCGGAGCTCGCCGGCGAGGTCCAGGAAGGCGTCGCTCTCGGGCCCTTCGCCGCGCTCGCGGTCGCAGAACACGACGGCGACGTCCAGGTCGATGCCGTCGCGCCGGGCGCGTCGCAACACCTCTGAGAGCAGGGCGCGGGCGGCCGGGTCGCGGCCGCTGGACAGCCAGCCGATCCTCATGGGGCGCTCATCAGACTAGGCGCTCCTCGAAGTCGAGCCAGCCTGAGCGATGACGACGGAGTCACTCATCGGCCTAGACACGCGCCCGCTCCTCGGCGACGCGCTCGGCGAAGGCGGCGGCATCGGGGTAGGTGCTGCGCCCCAGACCGCCGATACCGCACGAGGCCGCCCACGCGGCCAGCCGGCCGGCGGCCTCGAGACCGAGCCCCTCGAGCAGGCCCCCGAAGAAGCCGGCGGCGAACAGGTCGCCGGCGCCGGTCACGTCGACCACCTCGGCGGGGTGCGGCGGCACGTAGAGATCGAGGCGGCGGCCGATGATCTTGGCGCCGCGGTCGCCCATCTTGCAGACGACGAGGCCCACGCCGACGTCGAGCAGGAAGCTCAGGGCCTTGTCGGCGGGCAGGCCGCAGAGCGTCTCGAGCTCGCTCTCGGTGGCAAAGACGAACGAGGCGCGCTTGAGGAAGGGGATGAAGCACTTCACGCCGAGGCGGGCGTAGATCTCGCCCGGGTCGAAGGCGATCTCGACGTCGTGCGGCAGGCGCTCGAGCAGGGCGAGCTGGGTCTGCAGGGGCCGCTCTCCGACGAACGACGAGAAGTAGGCGAAGCGCGTCTGCGGCAGGCGGCGCGGCAGGTCGGCCGGCGAGAACTCGTCGTTGGCCGCGGGCCACACCAGGTTGCGGCGCTCGCCCGATTCGTTCAGCAGCACGTAGACGCAGCCCGACTGCCCATCGCGAGCCAGGTAACGATCGTCGCAGGGGGCAAGCTCGGCGGCGAGAAAGCCGCCGGCCTCGTCGGCGCCGACCCGGCCCAGCATGGCGGCGCCGAAGCCCAGGCGGGCCAGCGCGTAGGCCGTGTTGGCCGCCTGGCCGCCGCCGCTGCGGGTGGGCTCGAGGTCGGCGAGGGCGCGCTCGAGCTCGGCGCGCAGGTCGGCGCCGATCGCGAGCTCGGCGCCCGGC
>DATIYD010000428.1:0-11956 GCA_035517975.1 Thermoleophilia bacterium
GGCCCCGCCGCCCGCGCGCATTCCACCGCTCACCGCACCGCGCAGCTCCCTGAGGCCGTGCAGCCTGGTACTTGACGCCGCCGGTCACGACGCCTCGCCGTCACCGGCGTAGAATCACACTTCGAACGGGTCACTTCGATCGGGCAAGCTCCGGATCCGGGGTCACATGCTGCGGCGCGCATTTACCTGGCTGTCCCTGCACGGCTACGTCCTGGCCGTGCTGGCGATCGGCCTGTCGACGGTGGCGTTCCTGCCTGGTCGCGACACGTTCGCCAAAGGCCAGTGGGCGCTGCTCTATCTGCTCATCGTGGTGCTGGTGGCCGGCGCCAGCGGCGCCGGCCCCGCGGTGCTGGCCGCCATCCTCGGCTTCTTTGCCTGGGATTTCTTCTTCCTGCCGCCCTATCACACACTCACCGTGCAAGATCCCAAGGACTGGCTGTCGCTCGTCGCCTTCCTGGCGGTCGGGGTGGTGATGGGCGTGCAGACCGGCCGCATGCGCGACCGCGAGGAGCGGGCCCTCGCGCGAGAACGTGAGACCGCCGCCCTCAACCGGCTCTCGGCCGGCCTTGTCTCGCAGTCCTCGACCGGGCAGATGGCCGAGACGATCCTCGGCGAGATCGTCGGGCTCCTCGGTGCGGCCTCGGCCACGCTCTTCGTCGGCGAGGACGACGAGCTCACCACGTTCTGCGTGACGCCGCCCTCCGGCGAGCCCGACAGCGGCACGACCACCGTGGCTCACTGGGTCTACACCCACGACGCGCCCGTCGGCGTGCCGCATCAGGCCACGCTCGATCCGACCGCGGCTCCGGCCGAGGGCTTCAAGGTGCCCGAGGACACCGGCGGCATCTTCCTGCCGCTGCGCGGCGGGATCGGCGTGGTCGGCGTCCTCAGCGTGGCCGGCAGGAGGAACCGCCGTCCCTACGACGACGCCGACGCGCGACTGCTGGCCTCGCTCGCCAACCTGATCGCGACCTTCCTGGAGCGCCAGCGCCTGCAGGGCATCGCCACGGCGGCCGAGGCCCTGCGCGAGGCCGATCGCCTGAAGTCGAGCCTGCTCTCGTCGGTGTCCCACGAGCTCAAGACGCCGCTCGCCGCCCTGACGGCGACCGTGAGCAACCTGCTCGAGAGCGACATCCCCTGGAACGAGAAGAGCGTGCGCGACGAGCTGCGGGCCATCGTCTCCGACGTGGCCCGCCTCAACAACAGCATCACGGCGCTGCTCGACCTGTCGCGCCTCGAGGCTCGCGCCTGGGAGCCCCACCGTGAGCCCTACGAGCTGTCCGACATTCTGGCCGCGAGCCTGGGCGCCCTGCCGGCCCACCAGAGGGCCGAGGTGGCGATCGCCCTGCCCGACGACCTCCCGCCGGTCGACGTCGACTTCGAGCAGTTCGTCCGGGTGTTCCAGAACCTGCTCGAGAACTCCATGTTGTACGCCGGTGCCGGCCCTCTGCGCGTCGGCGCGCGGGCGTTCGACGCCGGCGTGCGGGTCTGGGTCGAAGACGAAGGGCCGGGCATACCGGTCGGCGAGCACGAGGCGGTCTTCGAGAAGTTCTACCGGGCCCGGCAGCCGGGCACGAAGGTGCGCTCCGGCACCGGCCTGGGCCTGGCCATCGCGCGCGAGATCGTGCGGGCCCACGGCGGCAGCATCAGGGTCGAGGACGTCGTGCCGCACGGCGCGCGCTTCGTGGTCGATGTGCCGAGCCCGGTCGTCGAGGCCAGGGCGAGCGGACAGGGCCGTTAGTCTCCAACGCCGGTAGCGTACCGTGAGCTCCTTCAAGCAGGACGGCAGCGGTGCGGTGCTGGTCAAGCTCTATGCAATAATTAGCCTATGCACGGGAATAGGCTTTGTATGGACGAGGACGCCGTCATCGACGCGGTCCTGACCGCCAGTCGTGTGCTGGTCGCCGTCGCCGCCCGTTCGCTGGCCGATGCCGGCGAAGAGGTCACCCTCACGCAGTACCGCGCACTGGTGCTCGTCGCCTCCCGAGGATCCCAGAGTATCGCCGCCCTGGCCGAGGAGGTGGCCGTCACCCCGCCGACGGCTTCGCGGCTCTGCGATCGGCTCGTGCGCAAGGGCCTGGTCAGACGCCGCACCGACCGCCGCGACCGCCGTCAGGTCCGCATCTCCCTGACCGAGGCCGGCCGCCTCCTGATCGACGCCGTGACCGAACACCGGCGAAAGGAGATCGCCGCGCTGCTCTCGTCTATCCCGGCCGCCGAGCGGCCGGGCCTGGTAGCCGCGCTGGGGCGGCTGGCCGAAAGCGCAGGTGAGGTACCCGAGCAGGACTGGAGCAGCGGGTGGGACCTGTGAGGGACGGCCAACCCGCGACCCAACGCGAGCACGGCGACCAGCTCCGCGCCCTGGGGGCTCGCGCCGGACGCTGGCTGTCGACGACCTCCTATCTCAAGAAGTGGATCGTGCTCGGCGTCGTCATCGGGGTCGTGGCCGGTCTCGGCGCCGTCGTCTTCTACGAGGCGCTGGTGCTCTGCACGCGGTTCTTCCTCGGCGTGCTGGTCGGCTACCGGGTGCCGTCGCCGGCGGGAGAGGGCGGCTCGGTCGGATCGGCGTCGGCGGCACGACTCTGGCTGCTGCCCCTGATCACCGGGCTGGGCGCGCTCCTGGGCGCCTTTCTCGTGTTCGGCATCGCCCCGGAAGCTCAAGGGCATGGCACCGACGCCGCGATCGCGGCGGTGCACCACAACCCACGCGGGCTGCGCTTTCGCGCGGTCGTCGTGAAGATCGTCGCCTCGGCGCTGACCATAGGCTCGGGCGGATCAGGTGGCCGCGAGGGGCCCACGGCGCAGATCAGCGCCGGCTTCGGCTCGCTGCTCTCCAGAGTCCTCGACCTCCAGCCCGCCGACAGCCGCGTGGCGGTGGCGACCGGCATCGGCTCGGGCATCGGCGCCATCTTCAGCGCGCCGCTGGGGGGCGCCGTGCTGGCCGCAGAGATCCTCTACCGCGACGACTTCGAACCGGCGGCGTTGCTGCCCTGCTTCATCGCCTCGACGGTCAGCTACGCGATCTTCGGGGCCATCGAGGGCTTCGCGCCGCTGTTCGGCTACGTCGGCGGCTACCGTTTCTCCGATTCGAGCCAGCTCGCCTGGTTTGCCCTGCTCGGCATCCTCGGCGGCCTGCTCGGCTTGCTCTACGCCAAGGGCTTCTACGGCATGGTCGGCCTCTTTGCCCGCTCACGCCTGCCACGCTGGGCCGGTCCGGCGATCGGCGGCCTTGCCGTCGGGGCGATCGGCATCGTCATGCCCGAGGTACTCGGTACCGGCTACGGATGGGTGCAGAAGGGTTTCGGTCCCGAATTGCTCACGATCCCCCTGTGGATCGTCGTCATCCTGCCCTTCGCCAAGATCGTGGCCACGGGACTCTCGATCGGCTCGGGAGGCTCGGGCGGGATCTTCGGGCCCGGCATGGTGATCGGCGCCTTCATGGGGGCCGCGGTCTGGCGCGTGTTCGAGCCCCTGCTGCCCTCCATGGGCCACGATCCGGCGCCCTATGTGATCGTCGGCATGATGTGCTGCTTCGGCGGCATCTCGCGGGCGCCGCTCGCCGTGATGCTCATGGTGGCCGAGATGACCGGCAGCCTCTCCATGCTCGCTCCGGCCATGCTTGCGGTGGGCCTGGCCTGGCTCATCGTGAGGCGCAGCGACGACACCATCTACCGCAGCCAGCTCAAGAACCGCGCGGAGGCCCCCGCACGGCGGCTGCTGGCCGGACTTCCTCTGCTTGCCGCCGTCCCGACTTCCCGTGCGCTGGCCAAGCCACGGCTCGTTGTGCAAGGGCGGCTGAGTGGGGACGAGGCGAGGCTTGCCCTGGTGGGCGCCAATGTCAGTGGCGCGCCCGTGGTCGATGAGGCCGGTCGCTTCGAAGGAGTCCTCGCCGGGTCAAGTCTGGCGGCGCCTGACGCCGGCGATCGCACCGCCGGCGATCTGGCCGACTCGGGAGCTCCCACCGTCTCTGCGTCGAGCCGCCTCGACTCGGCCCTGGAGTCCTTGATGGACACCCCACTCTCGTGGGTCTCCGTACTGGATGCCGACCGTCGGGTCGTCGGCACGCTGTCGATCTCCGATCTCCTGACTGCCTACCGGCGGGAACTGTTGGCGAGCGTCGCCCGGGTGGGCGGCCTCGGCCAACAGGAGGGTGCCTCGGAGGTGGAGATCAGAGACGACTCGCCGGCCGTGGGTAGGCCGCTGCATGCGATCGGGCTGCCCAGGGGTGTCCTGGTCACGTCCATCGCGCGAGCGGGCGAGGTCGTTCTGCCCTCAGGCGATACCGTGGTTCTGGCAGGGGACCGCCTCTCCGTCCTCGGCAAGGTCGACGGCTTGGGCGAGATCGGTGCGGTCACCGACCTCCGCTAGCAGGGCATCGAATGGGGGTTCCGGCACCGCATCGTCGCGCTCCACGCGGCCTTCGTGGCTCGATCAGCGTTGCCACGACCGACAACGCGGCCCTATCTGGGTCCGTCGTCCGGGCCTGCATCCAGCGCCGATCCGTTCGTAGTCCGATCCGGGCATTCGCCCGTTAACGAACCTTTCACGGTCGACTCCGACCGCTTCACCGGTTCGCAACATCGCGCGGGGAACACCTCCGCTGCCTAGAGTTTGTAGTACGGCTTGGGACGCTCCACAGGCGCCTGGGGTTCTGGCGCGGCGGCGACGCCCAAGCGCTGGAGGTGTCAGAGATGAAAAGCCTCACGCAGGGGCTGTTCGCGGCGAACGCCACCCCGGCCGAGCGCCGCAGTCATATGGCCACACTATCGAGCTTCCTGATCGTCCTCAAGGCCGCTCGCAGGGAGGCCCCCGAAAGCCACTCACTGCGCAAGGCGGCCTGACGCGTGCGGGGGAGCCGCGGCGTGGCCCCGGCTCCCCCGCCCCATCGTCGCCTTGAGCACGGGAGGGAGAAACCCATGTTCGATATCGCCGCAACCGCCATCGCGGTTGCCTGCTTCGCGTTCCTGTTCGCCCTGCTCTACGTGCTGGAGCGTGTGTGATGTCGCCGGCTGATGTGTTTGGGCTCGTCGTGTCGGTAGGCCTGGCAGGCTACCTCGTGTTCGCACTCTTTCGTGGGGAGAGGCTCTGATGACTGCTGAAGGCATCGGACAGATCGTGCTCTACGCGGCAGTGCTCGTCGCGCTCGCCTATCCGCTCGGCCGCTACATGGCCTGGGTGTACACACGCAAGCGCGACGACGCCGTGGAGCGCACCTTCTTTCGCCTGCTCGGCCGCGGCAGCGGCGAGGAGCAGAGCTGGAAGCGCTACGCGCTCACCGTCCTGATCTTCAGTGCGGTCTTTTCGGCCGTGCTCTATGCCATCCTGCGCCTGCAGGGTCATCTGCCCGTTAATCCCGATCACATGAGCGCGGTCTCCTCGCCGCTCGCCCTGAACACGGCGGCCAGCTTCGTCACCAACACCAACTGGCAGTTCTACGCGGGCGAGGCCACCATGTCGTACCTCAGCCAGATGGCCGGACTCGCCGTGCAGAACTTCGTCTCGGCGGCGGTCGGCATGGCCGTGCTGGCGGCCGTCGTGCGCGGCCTGGCGCTACGCTCGGGCAGCAACCTCGGCAACTTCTGGCGCGACCTCTACCGCTCGCTCGTCTACGTACTGCTGCCGCTGTCGATCGTGGTCGCGATCGTGCTCGTCTCGCAGGGCGTTCCGCAGACATTCGACGGCCACGCGACGGCGACTACGCTCCAGGGCGCCCATCAGACGATCGCCCGTGGCCCGGTCGCCTCGCAGATCGCCATCAAGCAGCTCGGAACCAACGGCGGTGGCTTCTACAACTCGAACTCCGCCGTGCCCTTCGAGAACCCGACCGGCCTATCGAACTTCGTCGAGATGATCGCCATCCTGCTCATCCCGGTCGCCCAGGTCTTCATGTTCGGTCGCATGGTGCGTGCTCGACGACACGCGTGGATGGTCTTCGCGGCGATGTTCGCCCTGTTCGTCGTCGGCATCGGGGTGAACCTCGCGGCCGAGCAGCACGCTTCACCGGTGCTGCGCGACTCCGGCGTGAACCTCGCAGCCGCGCACGGCCAGAGCGGAGGCAACCTCGCCGACAAGGAAGTGAGATTCGGGATCGCCGACACCACCACGTGGACGGTGGCCACCAGCGACGCCTCGAACGGCTCGGTGAACGGCGGCTTCGACGCGGGGACCGCCACCGGCGGTGCTGTGCCCCTCGTCAACCTCTTCGTCGGCGAGGTGATCTTCGGCGGCGTCGGCACCGGCCTGATCGGCATGTTCTTTTACATCCTTATCGCGGTCTTCGTCGCCGGCCTCATGGTCGGTCGCACGCCCGAGTGGCTGGGCAAGAAGATCGAGGCGCGGGAGGTCAAGTTCGCCGCGCTCGGCGCGCTGTTCGTACCGACCATGGTGCTCGTCATGACCGGGGTGGCGATCGCCGCGCCGGCCGGTCTTGCCTCGGTCTTCAACCCCGGGGCGCACGGCTTCACCGAGACGCTGTACGCGTACACGTCGCAGGCCAACAACAACGGCAGCGCCTTTGCCGGCTACGGGGCGACGACCTTCTCTGAATCGCTCGGCGCCGTCGCCATGTACCTCGGCCGTTTCGTGCCGATGCTCGCCGGCCTCGCTCTGGCCGGCTCGCTCGCGCAGAAGAAGATCGTGCCCGCCTCGGCCGGCACGTTCCGCACCGACGGTCCCACCTTCGCCGTGCTGCTCGTCGGTGTGATCGCGCTCACCGCCGGCCTCATGATCCTGCCCGCGCTCAGCCTCGGGCCCATCGTCGAATCACTCATCCACTGACATGCGTACGATACTTCGGTCACTCATCGCCATCGTCGCGATCACCGCGGTCTTTGGCCTCGCTTACCCGGCCGTCATGACCGGCTTCGCCTCGCTTTCGTTCTCGGCCAAGGCCCAGGGCAGCCTGCTCCACCACGACGGCAAGGTCGTCGGCTCGGCGCTCGCCGCGCAGAGCTTCACCTCGCCGCGCTACTTCCACGAGCGGCCCTCGGGAACGACGCCCGCCTACAACGCCGGCGCAACGACCTTCGCCAACCTCGGGCCGACCAACCCCGCCCTGGCCAAGGCCGTCGACCAGCAGGTCGCGGCCATCCTCGCCCTGGAGCGGCCCTACAACCCGGGGCTGACCATCGGCGACATCCCGGTCGACGCCGTCACCACCTCCGGCTCGGGCATCGACCCCGACATCTCACCCGCCTATGCGCAGCTGCAGGCGCCCCGCGTCGCCGCGGTGCGAAACCTGCAGCTCAGCACCGTGGAGCGGCTTATCAGGCAGAACACCACCGGGCGCAGCATCGGCCTGCTCGGCGAGCCGGGCGTGAACGTCCTCACGCTCAACCTTGCGCTCGACAAGCTGGGAGGCAAGTGATGGCATCAAGGCGCTCGAGTGTCTTCACGCGCGAGCTGCTGCTCGCGGCTGTGCGCGATTCGTTTCCCAAGCTCGACCCGCGCCACCAGGTGCGCAACCCCGTGATGTTCGTGGTCGAGGTCGGCAGCCTGATCACGACCGGGATCTTCTTCCTGGACCTTGCCCAGGGCCGTACCGGCCAGCTCTGGTTCGTCGCCACGATCTCGTTCTGGCTGTGGCTGACCGTACTCTTCGCCAACTTCGCCGAAGCGATCGCCGAGGGCCGCGGCAAGGCTCAGGCGGAGTCGCTGCGCGCGACGCGCACGACAACGCTCGCTCACCGGCTCCTGCCCGATGGCAGTCTCGAAGAGGTGCCGGCGCCCGAGCTCGCCCGCGGTGACGTGGTCGAGATCCTCGCCGGCGAGATCGTGCCGGCCGACGGCGAGATCGTCGAAGGCATCGCCTCGATCGACGAATCGGCCATCACCGGCGAATCGGCGCCCGTCATTCGTGAAGCCGGCAGCGACCGCTCGGCGGTGACCGGGGGCACGAAGCTGCTCTCCGACCGCCTCGTGGTCGAGGTGACGCAGGAACCCGGTCAGTCGTTCCTCGAGCGCATGATCGCCCTGGTCGAAGGCGCCGAGCGGCGCAAGACCCCCAACGAGATCGCCCTCAACATCCTGCTGGCCGGGCTGACCATCACGTTCCTGGTCGCCGTCGCCACCCTGCGGCCGTTCGCGCTCTACGCGCACACCAACGTCTCGCAGACCGTGTTGATCGCCCTCCTGGTCGCCCTCATCCCGACGACGATCGGCGCGCTGCTGTCGGCGATCGGTATCGCCGGCATGGACCGCCTCGTGCAGCGTAACGTGCTCGCCATGTCGGGCCGCGCCGTCGAGGCGTCGGGCGATGTCGACGTGCTGCTGCTCGACAAGACCGGCACGATCACCCTGGGCAACCGCCAAGCGACCGAGTTCATCCCGGCGCCCGGCGTGAAGGAGAGCGAGTTGGCCGAGGCGGCTTCGCTTGCCTCGCTGGCCGACGAGACTCCCGAAGGGCGCTCGATCGTCGCCCTGGCTGCCGACCAGTACAAGGTGCAACAGACCGCGCTGGCCGAGCCGGAGCTCGCTCCCGAGTTCGTCTCGTTCACGGCCGCCACGCGCATGAGCGGCGTGAACTTCAACGGCACCAGGATCCGCAAGGGCGCCGCAGACGCCGTGAAGGCCTTCATCACGGAGAACGGTGGCGAGGCGCCGGGCATCGAGATCGACGCCGCGGTGCAGCGGGTCGCCGAGCAGGGTGGCACGCCGCTCGTCGTCGCCAGGAACAAGGTGGCGCTCGGCGTCATCCACCTCAAAGACATCGTCAAGACGGGCATGCGCGAGCGCTTCGACGATCTGCACAGGATGGGTATCCGCACGGTGATGGTCACCGGCGATCACCATCTGACTGCCGCGGTGATCGCCCGCGAGGCCGGCGTCGACGACTACCTCGCGGAGGCCACACCCGAGACCAAGCTCGCCCTGATCCGCAACGAGCAGGCCGAGGGCCGCATGGTGGCCATGACCGGCGACGGCACCAACGACGCTCCGGCGCTCGCCCAGGCCGACGTCGGTGTTGCCATGAACGCCGGAACGAGCGCCGCCAAGGAAGCCGGCAACATGGTCGACCTCGACAACGACCCCACGAAGCTGATCGAGATCATCGAGGTGGGCAAGCAGCTGCTGATCACGCGGGGTGCCCTGACGACCTTCTCGATCGCCAACGACGTCGCCAAGTACTTCGCCATCCTGCCGGCGATGTTCGCCTTCACCTATGCCAGGCAGCCCGGCGCGCACGGCCCCTTGGCCGCGCTCAACGTGATGCACCTCGGCGACCCCAGGAGCGCCATCATCTCGGCGGTCATCTTCAACGCCCTGATCATTCCGGCGCTGGTGCCGCTCGCGCTGAAGGGAGTGCGGTTCCGGGCGATCGGGGCCACGGCGTTGTTGCGCCGCAACCTGCTGATCTACGGCCTCGGCGGCATGATCCTGCCGTTCATCGGGATCAAGCTGATCGATCTCGTGGTGCACAACGTGCTCGGCGCCTGACGGTCGGTCCAGCAGGAGCCCTGATCGGCCTCACCGATGACCGGGTAGACGAGCGGATAGGCGGCGACCAGAAGGTCGTCCCAGCTTTTGGCGAAGCGCCGGGCGGTCGCGGCGGCAGGTACGTCCGATCGCCCGGCGCGCCACGCGGTGTACCGGACGACGCTTGGGTAACCGCGGAGCTCGCGCCAGGAGGCCGCGATGGCCTCCACGACATCGCGGTACGTGTAGCTCGCCCGTGGACCGCGATGAGGATTGGCCGACAGACCCGAGCGGGCCAGTGCCCTGCGCCACCCGCCGAACCTCAACATGATCGCTTCGGGGCTCGGCCACGAGCGGACGTCGTCTCCCGCCTGCGCCCAGCGCCGGTAGCATTCGATCCCCAGCGGCGACGGCAGGTCGAGCGCCGCCGCCCGAAGCGCAATGATCATCTCGCCGTCAGAGTACAGCGGGCTCGACCTCCGTCTGGCTCGCCGCAACACACCCGCCTCGGGAACACGGGCGTCGATGAGACGGCGCACGTGGGTCACTCGCAGGTCGAGCTGGCGCGCGACCGCGATATCGCTCCGCAGACGCAAGAAGGTCGCGACGATCTCGTCCTCGCGCCCGCCGACGGCCTGGAGGTAGTCGCGTCGCCAGGCGGGCATTGCCGCGACCGGCTCGTCGAGCACGGGTGCAGGGAGCCCCGCCACGCGGCTCTCGAGTGCGGTGGGGCTCCGGAGTCGGCCCGGCCGCGGACGCAGGCTCGGACTGGTCACCGGGATCGCGCTCTTCACGCTCCGGCGCTGCGAGTGATGGTGCTCGTATCGTGAGCCTGCACGGTCGCTGTGCGGTCGAGCCTCAGCCTGTCCGCCCAGCGTCGCTGTGCGGCGGAGAACTGGAGGACGGGCGCGAGATCGGGGAATCTCTCGGCCTGCCGCGCCGCGCTCGCGGGTGCAACGGCCGGCGAGCTCGCCCAAGCCAGTGACCGCTCACGCTGGACACGCCGTACCTCCCGTCGAAGCAGCCTCGTATGGACCTGATAGACGACGACGACAGCGGCGGTCACGAGCAGGAAGCCGAGCCCGATCAACACAGGGGCGATGTCGACTGCGATGAGGGTCATGCGGGCGAACCTCCGTGATGCGATCGGCACGAGCAGTACCATGCCTGCAGGAGAGACGATAGGCACATGGGCGTTACGGACGCCTAAATCGGGCCGCCCGCCACGTTAAGAGTCGCTAAAGGTCGGCCCTGTCGTCGCGCCTTGCTCGTTTCCGTGACGATCCGGAGGTGCGATGCTGGTACAGTGACTCCGGCGGGGTCGTCGAAGGCCTCGTCGCGGGCAAGGCGCGGGGGGATGTCGTCCGCCGCGGCCCGATTCGTGACCCTGTGTCACACAGGCGACAGACAGGAGGGAGGCAGCCCCGATGAGCATTCCCGAGCGGCCGACGCACATTCTCGCGGTCGACGACGAAGAGCAGATCCGTCGTGCCCTGCAGTCGATCCTCGGCTCCCGCGGCTACGTGCTCTCCTTTGCGACCACAGGCGACGAGGCGCTGATGAAGGCCATCGACGAGCCGCCTGACCTCGTCGTCCTCGACCTCATGCTGCCCGACCGGAGTGGTATCGAGGTCTGCCGCGAGCTGCGCACCTGGATGACGGCGCCGATCCTCATCCTCTCGGTCCGCTCAGCCGAAGCGGATAAGATCAAGGCGCTCGACGAGGGCGCCGACGACTACCTGACCAAGCCCTTCTCCGCCGGCGAGCTGCTGGCCCGCATCAGAGCGCTGCTGCGCCGCGCCGCGGCGCTCACCTCGCCGCCGCCGGTGGTCGTGGCCGGAGACCTCGAGATCGACATCGCTCGACGCCGCGTGACGCTCGCCGGCGCCGAGGTAGCGCTCACGCCGACCGAGTTCGACATCCTCGCCTACCTCGCCCGCAATGTCGACCTGGTCGTCACGCAGAAGATGATCCTCGAGCACGTCTGGGGACCGGAGTGGGTCGAAGACGCCCAGACGCTGCGCGTACATGTGAGCCACCTGCGCAAGAAGATCGAGCTCTCGCCGGCCGGACCGCGCTACATCATCACCGAGCCCGGCGTCGGCTTTCGGCTGTCGGTCCCCGAGCCGGCCGACACACTCTGAGTCCGCCGGGGCACCCTACCCTGCCGACGGGGCCGGGCGCGTTGTCGGCTGCCTGCGTTTATGAGTTCTTAACGCCGGTGCCGCTGGTCTTCACGAACCCTTAATCCCGGTGCGGGTAGCCTCATTGCAGGTCGTGGTGACAGCCGCGGCGTGGCAAGGAGGCAGCATGACCGACATCGGGATCATCGCCATCGACGTCGTGTTCGCACTCGCCGTGGTCGCCGCGATGTCATGCCTCGCCTATCTCGTGTACATCGCGGTGCGCGAGCGCCGCGAACTCGACACCGGTGCCGGTGAGCGAGCCTACGTCGTCGAGTCTCTCGACGCGGCCAGGGCGGCTCGCGCCAGGACAGTGAAAAGCCTACGGCCGAGCGCCGCCCGGCATCACGTCGCTTCGT
>DATIYD010000429.1:0-2057 GCA_035517975.1 Thermoleophilia bacterium
CGTCATCAAGATGATCAAGGACGAGAACCTGCCGTTTAAGACGGTCGTCGGCGGGGCCCCCTGCACGCAGCGCTGGGCCGACCAGATCGGCGCCGACGCCTACGCCGAGGACGCCTCCGACGGCGTCAAGAAGATCGACGCGCTGCTGGGCAAGTAAGGGCCCGCGGGCGGCCGGCGGAGCGGCGGCGCTCGGCGGCGAGGGGCTCACACCGGCGTCGGTGCGCGACGGCGCGACGATTGACGGGAGCGCTCGACCGGGCACCATGAGCCGACGTCGTCGAACGATCGGACAGGGGGGCTCTTGAGCGGCGTGACGTGCGAGACGCATCATCCGGGCGGCCGCTTTCGCGTGGTCGCGACCAAGCCGCTGCCCGGCACACGCTGGCTCGGGCTGCTGACCGGCGCCGATTGTCGCGTCGAGGTCTGCGGCGGCGACCGGCTGCTCACCAGCGAGCAGATCATCGAAGCGATCGGATCCGGCTGTCAGGGCGTGATCGCCCAGCTCACCGAGCGCTGGGACGCCGGCCTGCTCGACCGTTTCGCGGCCGCCGGTGGGCGCGTGCTCGGCAACTTCGCGGTCGGCTACGACAACGTCGACGTGGCTCACGCGACCGAGCTCGGGATCGCCGTCGGCAACACCCCTGGCATCCTCACCGAGACGACCGCCGAGCTCGCCGTGGCCCTGACCTTCGCCGCCGCCCGGCGCGTGATCGAGGGGCAGCGGCTGCTCGCCGAAGGCCGCTTCACCGGCTGGCTGCCCTCGCTGCTGCTCGGCAAGCGGCTGTGGCGCAAGACGCTCGGGGTGGTCGGCGCCGGCCGCATCGGCGCCGCCTACGCGCGCATGCTCGTCGAGGGCCACAAGATGGACCTCGTCTACCTCGACCTGCACGCGAACCAGGAGCTCGAGGAGTCCGTGGCCGCGTACGGCGCGTTCCTCGAGCGTCGCGACGAGGCGCCGGTCTCCTGTCACCGCGCCGCGACGCTCGACGAGCTGCTCGAGAGCGCCGACGTCGTGAGCCTGCACGCGGCGCTCGACGACACGACGAGGCACCTGATCGATGCCGCCCGTCTCGCGCGCATGAAGGACGACGCCATCCTGGTGAACTCGGCCCGCGGTCCGCTGATCGACGAGGACGCCCTCGTCGCGCATTGCCGCAGCCACCCGTCGTTCTCGGCGGCCCTCGACGTGTTCGAGCGCGAGCCCGAGCTCGCCCCGGGTCTGCTCGATCTGCCCAACGTGGTCGCCGTCCCCCACCTCGGCTCGGCCACCGGCTGGACGCGTCGCGGCATGGCGACGCTGGCGGCGGCCAACGTCGCCGGCGTGCTCTCCGGCTGGCCGGTCTGGAGCGGCGACGTCGAGCCCTTCCTCGGCCCCGAACCTCCCCGGGCGGCGCCGAGCATCGTCAATGCCGCCGCCCTCCACCTGCCCACCCTGCGCCCCGGTCGGCCACCGCACGACGAGGCGGTGAACCGCGACGCCTGACCTATCCGCCTCGTCCGGCGGTCCGCTCGAACCCCGCGCCTTCCTGCGGTCGCTGTTCGACGCGGCTGTGGCGGCCGCGGCACCCGATCTCGTCGTCCCACCCGCGCTGCCTGCGGCGCCCCGCAGACGCACCGTCGTGGTCGGCGCCGGCAAGGCGGCGGCCGCCATGGCACGCGCGCTCGAGCGCCACTGGGCCGCGCCACTCAGCGGCCTCGTGGTCACGCCTTACGGCCACGCGGTGCCGTGCGAACGTGTGAGCGTGGTCGAGGCGGCGCACCCGGTGCCCGATGAGGCCGGCTTGCACGCAGCCGAGGCCGTCGTCGCCGCCGTGAGCGGCCTGTGCGACGACGATCTCGTCCTCTGCCTGATCTCCGGCGGCGCCTCGTCACTGCTCAGCCTGCCGGCGCCCGGCATCGAGCTCGCCGACGAGCGGGAGATCGGCGCGGCGCTGCTGCGTAGCGCCGCGCCGATCTCCGCCGTCAACTGCGTGCGCAAGCACCTCTCGGCGATCAAGGGCGGCCGTCTCGCGATGGCCGCCTGGCCGGCGCGCGTAGTCACGCTCATCGTCTCCGAC
>DATIYD010000430.1:0-8154 GCA_035517975.1 Thermoleophilia bacterium
CGTCATCAAGATGATCAAGGACGAGAACCTGCCGTTTAAGACGGTCGTCGGCGGGGCCCCCTGCACGCAGCGCTGGGCCGACCAGATCGGCGCCGACGCCTACGCCGAGGACGCCTCCGACGGCGTCAAGAAGATCGACGCCCTGCTGGGCAAGTAAGGGCCCGCGGGCGACGGGCGGAGCTCTCCGAAGCGCCGCCTGCCAGACGACGCTTCGAGTGGGGCGCCCCCATGGGGCGCCCCACTCTCGTCTGATCCTCCGATGAGGCGGCGCCCCACTCTCGCTGACCTCCGGCTCTACAGGCGCACGCCGTCGAGATAGCTCAGGCTGCGCCCCACCCGTTCGATGCCGGCCAGGCCGTCGCGGGCGACCAGCAGGCGCTCGAGGCCGAACCCCAGGCCCACCCAGGGATCGGTGATCGCCCAGGCGTCGTCGAGCGGGTGCGGACCGAGGGCGGTCGAGCAGACCTCGAGGCCGGCGGCCACGACGTCGAGCTCGTCGCCGTAGACCTCGGAGTGCTTGCGCACGAACTCGTAGTCGCTCACGCCGGCCGCCTCGAGCACGACGACGGCCAGCTCGCGCAGGCGGTCGTCGCGCTGGGCGAGTGGCGTGCCGAGCTCGACCAGGTTGAGCATCGTGAACTCGTTCAGGTGCTTGCTGCCCTTCGTGTCGCGGCGAAAGCACGAGCCCAGCTCGTAGATGGCGAAGGGCTGCTTCCAGGTGCGGGCGAGACGGCGCATCACGGTGTAGAGGTTCGGCGCCAGCATGGGCCGCAGGCAGCGGCCGACGTCGAGCCAGAACACCTGGTCGCTCATCTCGCTGCCCGGCTCGATGCCCATCTTGCGCAGGGCGTCGGCGCCGACGATGGTCGGCGTCGCCACCTCGACCAGACCGGCGCCGCCGAGGGCCGCGCGCAGCGACTCCTCGAGACGCCGCAGCGCCGGCACGCGCGGCCCCGCGCGCAGCGCCTCGAGGGCCGCGCGGCCGGCGGCCGCGAGCTCGGTCTCGAGGCGCCGGAAGGCCTCGTCGCGCGCCGCCGCGCCGTCGAACCTCTGCGCGATCGCCGCGGCCCCGGCGCCGAGCTCGTGCAGGCGCTGGCGCTGCGTGGCGGTAAACGCGATCGGCGCCGGCTCAGGCATGGTCGCCGCGCCGCAGGGCGGGGGATCGGCCTGCGACGGTCGCGATGGCGACGGCTGCGACGGTCATGACCGGTCCTCGTTTCCTTACGCGCGCGCCAGATAGCGCGCGAAGCCGACCACGATGGCGCGCGCCGTCTGCTCGACGTAGTCGGCGCGCGCCACGCGGGCGTCGTCGCGCTCGTTCGACAGGAAGAGGGGCTCGATCAGCACGGCGATCGCGGTCGGCTCGCGCAGCACCGCGAAGTTGCGGCCCACGCTGCCCACGAAGCCGGCCTCGGAGAGACGCCCGACCTCGGCGCCGATGTAGGCCGCGAGGCGCGCGCCGTGCTCGGAGTAGTAGTGGCTGCGCTGGAAGAAGTAGGCGACGGCTCCGGCGGCGGCCGGGCTCGGATCGGCGTTGAAATGCAGGGAGACGAGGTAATCGGCCCCGGCCGTCTCGACGGCGTCGGTGCGCACGTAGAGCGGCACGGTCTGGTCGAGCTCGCGGGTGAGGACCACCCGGCTGCCCTCGGCGCGCAGCAGCTCGGCCAGGCGCAGGCCGATCGCCAGGGTGAGGTCCTTCTCGCGGGTCCCCGAGCGGGAGACCACGCCGGCATCCTGGCCACCATGTCCGGGATCGATCGCGATGACCGCACCGGCCAGACTGGTCGCGGCCACGAAGCCCTCGTTCCGATCGGGGATCTTCTTGCCCTCGCGGCCCGATTCGGCCTTCTTCAAGGCGTCGAGCTTGCGCAGGGTGTCGTCGCCCACGATGCCGTCGGAGGGCAGGCCGGCGTTGCGCTGGAAGTCGATGACGGCGCGCTCGACGACTGTGTCGAAGATGCCGCGCTCACGGCCGGCGTTGAAGCCGAAGAGGTTGAGCTTGACCTGCAGGGCGAGCACGTCGTCGCCGCGGAAGTTGGGCATGCGCAGGTAGAGCAGACGGTCGCCCAGGGCGTAGCCGGCCTCGACCAGCTCGCGCCAGGTGTTGGGGCCGAGCACGCCGTCGGCGAGCAGGCCGCGCTCCTGCTGAAAGGCGCGCAGGGCGAGCTGGCTGCGCGGGCCGAGAAAGCCGTCGAGACCCTCGTTGCCGAGCTCGTAACCCAGCGCGTGCAGCCGCTTCTGCACGTCGGAGACTTCTTTGCCGCGATCGCCGAGAGTCAGTGTGCGCATGAGGGTCGTCGCTCCGTTCACGGGGCGGTTCTGCCCGCCGAGCCGCCAAAGTATAGCAAGCGGGCAGGGCGGGCGGCGGAGCCGCCCGCCCTGCCCGCTCGAGGCCCTCTAGACGCCGGTGGCGTGCCGCAGACCGGTGGCGATGACGATCAGCAGCGCGCTGGCCACGATCAGCCGGTAGGCGACGAAGATGGCGAACGTGTGGGTGCGCAGGTAGCCGAGCAGGAACCAGATGGCGGCCAGGCCGCTGACCGCGGCGGCGATCGTGCCCACCGCAAAGGGCGCGGCCATGTGCGGCGGCATGCCGTCCTTGGCAAGCTGGCCGAGCTTGAGCACGGCGGCGCCGCCGACCACGGGCACCGACAGCAGGAACGAGTAGCGCGCGGTCGACTCGCGGTCGAGCCCCATGAACAGGCCGGTGACCATGGTGATGCCGGAGCGCGAGACGCCCGGCGCCAGGGCCAGGGCCTGGGCGACGCCGATGCCCAGGGCGCCGCCCCAGCGCAGGTCTGACATCGAGCGGTTGAGCTTGGCCGTGATGTCGGCCACCAGCATGACGAGCGCGAAGGCGAAGAGCAGGATGCAGATCAGGTAGGGCTTGCCGAGCTGCGTGTCGATGAACCCCTCGAAGGCCACGCCGACCAGGCCGGCGGGGATGGTGCTGATGAACAGCAGCCAGGCGAGGCGTTCGGTCGGCGTCTCGATGCGGCGCTGCGCCAGGCTGTGCAGCCAGGCGCGCACGATCGTCACGACCTCCCGCCAGAAGTAGACGAGCGCGGCGATGAACGTGCCCAGGTGCAGGGCCACGTCGAAGGTCTTGTTGAGGCTGGGGTTCTCCTGGAAGAAGCGCCAGCCGAAGAGCCACGGCACGAGGATCAGGTGACCCGAGCTCGAGATCGGCAGGAACTCGCAGATGCCCTGCACGATGCCCAGGATGATGGCCTGCAGGATGCTCATGGGCGGGTCGGCCGGGGCCGGATGGCAGAGTCGATCATGGGTGCACGCTCCTCGGCTGAAACGGTGGTGGCAGGCGGGCGATGGTGGCCTTGCGGAGTCTAGCTTACGGGCGGGACCGGTCGAAAGTCGCCAGGCGGGGCGGCCGCGGCACCCGAGCGTTGTTCGGCGCGCGCCGTTTCCAGTACGATGAATCGTCGCCACCTTCAGAAGAGGGGCTTTTGTGGACGAGCAACACAGGCTCACCGCCGTCTTGGCCGACGGCACCCGATACCGCATCTACCGTTCGATCGTCGAGGAGCCCCACGACGAGGTCACCGTAGCCGCCGTCGCCACCCGCTTCGGGCTGCACCCCAACGTGGCCCGCATGCATCTGACCAAGCTGGCGCAGGCCGGCCTGCTCAGCACCTCGCTGCGCAAGGACGGCTCGGGCGGCCGCCCGGCGCGCCTCTACCGCCTGAGCGACAAGGTCTCGTCACTGTCCATGCCGCCGCGGCGCTACGACCTGCTCGCAGATCTCGCCCTCAAGTCGCTCGCCGAGGCCGGCGACCTCGACCGCGTCGCCGCTGTGTGCCGCGCCTCCGGCGAGAGCGCGGCCATCGTCTATGCCGGGGAGCATCCCGACTACCGGCGGGGCGGCCGCGACGAGCTCGTCGCGGCCATGGTCGAGGTGGGCGAAGAGGTCGGCATGCTGCCCGAGGTCAGCTGGGACCACTCGACCCTCGCCCTCGACGTGCGCAACTGCGTCTTCAAGGAGCTCTCGTCGGAGCAGCCCGACCTCGTCTGCCTCATGCACCGCGCCTTTCTCGAGGGGTTCATCGCGCGCCTGGCCGCCGCCGGCAGCGAGGCCGCCCTCGAGGCCTCGTCGGCGATCAGCCGCGGCGACGACCGCTGCCGCCTGCGGATCCTGTTCGGGTAACGATCGTCCCCCGGCGTCGCGGCGCCGGGCCTGGGCAAGCCACCTCGCGAGCCTCCCACCGCGCATCCGGACGCCCGACCTGCGCGTGATACAGTACGTTCGTTTACCTGACCCTCGACTCCGGGAACGCAAGCACTGATGCAGCTCGACGACCTCAGCCGCGATCTTCTCGACGCCACCATCCGCCGTGCCCTGCGGCACGGTGGTGAGTTCGCCGAGGTCTTCGTCGAGGATCGCCGCTCCCTCGGGCTCTCGCTCGAAGAGCGGCGCGTCGAGCGTGCCGCGGGCGGTCGCGAGGCCGGCTTCGGGGTGCGCCTGACGAGCGGCGACCGCACCTACTACTCGTACTCAGACGACCTCTCCGAGGACGATCTCGAGCATGCCGCCGACGCCGTCGCCGCTGCCCTGCGCGGCGAGACCGGCGACGGCGCGGCCGTCGTCGACCTGGGCGCCGTGCGGGCGGCGCGCGCCACGGCGCCGATCGCGGTGGCGCCCGAATCGGTGGCCACCGAGATCAAGGCGGGGCTCCTGCGGGCCGCCGACGAGGCGGCCCGCGACGCCGACCCCGCCGTCAGCCAGGTCATGGCCGGCTACCTCGAGAGCCGCCAGCGGGTGCTGGTGGCCAACTCGCTCGGCGCCTACGTGACCGACGACCGCACGCGGCTGCGCTTCACCGTACAGGTCGTGGCGCGCCGCGACGACGTCATCCAGACGGGCTACGAGAGTCTCGGCAAGAGCCTGGGCTTCGAGATCGTCGACGAGCAGATCGCGCGCGGCATCGCCGCCGCGGCGGCCGGCAAGGCGGTCACCATGCTCGACTCCCGGCCTGCGCCCACCGGCCCCATGGCGGTCGTCATGGGCAACGGCTTCGGCGGCACCCTGTTCCACGAGGCCTGCGGTCACGGCCTCGAGGCCGACGGCATCGCCAAGGGCTCCAGCATCTACGAGGGCAAGATCGGCGCCGTCGTGGCGGCGCCGATCGTGAGCGCCTACGACGACGGCACCATCGCCGGCGAGTGGGGCTCGGCCGGCGTCGACGACGAGGGCGCGCCCACGCAGAAGACGGTCGTGATCGACGAGGGCCGCCTGCGCGGCTTTCTCTACGATGGCCTGCGGGCACGCGGCGAAGGTGTCGCCCAGACGGGCAACGGCCGCCGCCAGTCGTTCCGGCACGTGCCGATCCCGCGCATGACGACGACCTGCATCGCGCCCGGGCAGGCCAGCGCCGACGAGATCATCGCCGCCACCGAGCGCGGCTTCTACGCCAAGACCCTGGCCGGCGGCCAGGTCGAGCCGGCCAGCGGCAACTTCGTCTTCGGGGTGGCCGAGGGCTACCTCATCGAGCACGGCCGCGTGACCACGCCGCTGCGCGGCGCCACGCTCGTGGGCAACGGCATCGACATCTTGAAGAGCATCGACATGATCGGCTCCGACTTCGAGGTCAAGTCGGGCATCTGCGGCAAGGACGGCCAGAGCGTGCCGGTGGGCACCGGACAGGCGACCCTGCGGATCGCGGCCATGACGGTCGGCGGCACCGGCTGATGATCGACGACGTCGACAGGCTGCTCGAGCTGGCCCTCGCGCGCGGCGCGGCCGCGGCCGAGGTCTACGCCGAGCAGAGCGTGACGCGCCGCGTCAAGGTGTTCCGCGGCGCCGTCGAGGAGCTGACCTCGGCGCGCCGCAAGGGTGTCGGCCTGCGCGTCTTCCAGGAGGGCTCGGTGGGCTACGCCTACACCTCCGACCTGTCCGACGACTCCTACGCCGAGACCGTGGCCACGGCGCTCGGCAACGCCCGGGTCGCCGACCACGACCCCGACTCGGTGCTGCCCGTGCCGCGCGAGCAGCCGGCCGAGGTCGACGTGTACGACCCCGGGCTCGAGCGCGCCACCGACGACGAGCGCATCGACCTGGCGCTGGCCGTCGAGCGCGCCGCCCTGGCCGCCGACGCGCGCGTCAAGTCGGTCGACGAGTCGGTCTACGCCGACGGCGACGCCCAGGTGTACCTGGCCAACTCGGCCGGCGTGCGCGGCCAGTACCGCGAGGGCCACTGCTACGCCTTCGCCTACGTGCTGGGCGAGCAGGACGGCCAGATCGAGACCGGCCTGTCGTTCACCGTGGCGCGCAAGCCGGCCGATCTCGACCCGCAGGGCTGCGGCACCGAGGCCGCCCAGCGGGCGGTCGCCCTGCTCGGCGCTTCCAAGGCCAAGACGACAAAGACGACGGTCGTGCTCGACCCCTTCGTGTCGGCCTCGTTCTTCGGCGTGCTCTCGGCGGCCCTCACCGCCGAGGCCGTGCAGAAGGGCCGCTCGCTGTTCGCCGGCCGCCTCGGCGAGCAGATCGCCGGACCGGGGGTGACCCTGACCGACGACGGCATCCACCCCGACGGCCTGGCCAGCGCGCCCTTCGACGGCGAAGGCGTACCCTGCCGGCGCACCACGCTGATCGCCGACGGGGTCCTGCGCGGCTTTCTCTACAACGTCAGATCGGGGCACCGCGACGGCCGCGAATCGACCGGCAACGGCGTGCGCGGCTCCTACCAGACGACGCCCGGCGTGGGGCCGACCAACCTCGTGCTGTCCGGCCCCGAGGTGCCGCTCGACGAGCTCATCGGTTCGATCGACCACGGCGTGCTCGTGACCAACGCCATCGGCATCCACTCGGGCGCCAACCCGGTCTCCGGCGAGTTCTCGGTGGGCATCAACGGCCTGCTGATCGAGGCGGGCCGTGTCACCACCGCGGTGCGCGAGGTCACGATGGCCGGCGACATCGTCTCGATGCTGCGCAGCATCGTGGCCCTGGGCGACGACGCCCGCTGGGTGCCGAGCGGCAGCATCCTCACCCCGTCGGTGGCGATCGAGGGAGTGTCGATCGGCGGCGCCTGAGGGCGCGCCTGCTCCAGAAGGCAATGAGAGAGCGACGCCGCCGCCGACGGCTCGCGGCGCGTCCGACCAGGGGAGACGACCTTGACCGAACTGGGCGACCGGCTGCTCGCAGCCAGCTACCTCGAGGGCGACTTCGTGTTGCGCTCGGGGGCGCGCAGCTCCTTCTACCTCGACAAGTACCTGTTCGAGACCCGGCCCGACCTGCTGCGCGACATCGCCGCCGGCCTCGCGGCCAAGCTCGCCGGCCACGAGCCCTGTGACCTGCTCGCCGGCCCGGAGCTCGGCGCCGTCGCCCTGGTGGCGGCCCTCTCGCTGGCCGCCGAGAAGCCGTTCGTCATCGTGCGCAAGGCCGAGAAGGAGTACGGCACCAGACGTCTGCTCGAGGGGCGCGCCGAGGCTGGCCAGAACGTGGTCGTCGTCGAGGACGTGGTGACATCCGGGGGCGCCGCCCTGCAGGCGGTGCGCGTGCTGCGCGAGGCGGGCCTCGAGGTGCGCGCCGTGCTATGCGTCGTCGACCGCGAGCAGGGCGGCCGCGAGGCCTTCGCCGCCGAGGGCGTCACGCTCGATCCGCTGTTCACGGCGACCAGCCTGGGCATCAAGCGCTGACGCGTCGCGCTACCGCGCGCGAAACGAGGCGATGGCGCGCGCGAAGATCGGTCGGTAGGTGCTCCAGCTCGCGGCGGTCGCGCCGGCGTTGAGCGCGTAGATGTGGCCGTTGGCGGTCAGCAGGTACAGCCAGCCGACGACCGGGCGGCCCGAGATCGTCACCGCATAGGGTACGACCACGCCGGCGAGCCCGTTCAGCGACACGTCGGAGATCGTGCCCACCTGCGGGTCCGTGCCGAGCCCGGCGACCATGGTCGTGCCCAGCGAGCTCAGCGCGCTCGTGAGGGCCGCCTGCTGTCCCGGCGGCGTGGCGCCGGTGTCGACGAGCGACACCGTGAGCGCGTCGAGGTGCCGGCCGGCCACGATCGTGCCGGCCGTGTCGACGAACGAGACCTCGAAGGCGCTGCCGGCGCTCGACGTGCGCCACTCGGTCAGGCGACGGTCGACCCGGATGGAGATGCCGTACCTGGCGTTGCTGTAGTGCAGGGGGCCGGCGGGGGCCCC
>DATIYD010000431.1:0-5578 GCA_035517975.1 Thermoleophilia bacterium
CGCGCTGCATCGCCATGGTCATCGTCTGGAACCAGCTCGCGGCCGGCGACACCGAGTACGCCGCCGGCCTCGTGGCCTTCAACAGCGTCTTCCAGGTGCTCTTCTACAGCCTCTTCGCCTGGGTGTTCGTGACCAGGCTGCCGCCGCTGTTCGGCCTGCACGGCGCCACCGTCGACGTCTCCATCGGACAGATCGCAAAGAGCGTCTTCGTGTATCTCGGCATCCCGTTCCTGGCCGGCATGCTGACGCGCTACGTCGGCCTCAAGACGAGGGGCCGCGAGTGGTACGAGCAGGTGTTCATCCCGCGCATCAGCCCGCTCACGCTGATCGCCCTGCTGTTCACGATCTTCGTCATGTTCAGCTACAAGGGCGACGTGATCGTGCGCCTGCCGCTCGACGTCGTGCGCGTGGCGATCCCGCTCCTGATCTACTTCGTCGTCATGTTCCTGGTGAGCTTCTACCTGGGCCGGCGGATCGGCGCCGATTACTCAAAGACGGCGACGCTCTCGTTCACGGCGGCCAGCAACAACTTCGAGCTCGCCATCGCCGTGTCCGTGGCGGTCTTCGGTATCGGCTCGGGCGTCGCTTTTGCCGCCGTCATCGGACCGCTCGTCGAGGTGCCGGTGATGATCGGTCTGGTCAACGTGGCGCTGCTCTTCCAGCGCCGCTACTTCGCCGCCGCCGCCGGCGAGCCGGCGCGCCAGGAGGTCGGACGATGAGCCCTTCGACACACCCACACGCCGTCGCCGACACGGTCGAGGCGCCTCCCGACCCGCCCGGCAGCCTCGTTGCCTTCACGCCCTTCTTCAAGGCGTTCGGCAACGACACGAGGGTGGCCATCATCGAGTACCTGATGAGCGGCGAGAAGTGCGTCTGCGAGATCACGGCTCGCCTGTCGGTGAGCCAGCCGCTGATCAGCCACCACCTCGCGATCCTGCGCGACGCGGGGTTCGTGCGCTCTCGTGGCGCCGGCACGCGCACCTACTACGCCATCGACTGGAAGAGGTTCGACGAACGGCTGCAGAGCTTCGTCGAGCTCGCTCTGCGGCTGCGTGACTGCGACGCCGGGCCGAGCTGCGTCTGCGGGTGACGGGTCCGCGTGCCTGATCTGAGGCCGGCGCGGCTCGACGGCCGGCGCCGCTCGACGGCCGGCGCAGCTCGACAGCCGGCGCAGCGCGCCGGCGCCCGCTCCGACGGTCGGCCGTGATACGGTGACCTCACCATGAGCGAGCCTCTCACCAGTGAGCCCCTGACCAGCACGCCGCGCGCCGACGGCTACCGCATGCCGGCCGAGTTCGAGCCGCACGCCCAGACCTGGCTGCTGTGGCCGCAGCGTCCCGACAACTGGCGCCTCGACGCCGGGCCCGCGCAGCGCGCCTGGGTCGAGGTGGCGCGGGCCTTGGCCACCTTCGAACCGGTCACGGTGGGCGCCAACCCCGACCAGCTTGCCAACGCCCGCGCCCTGCTGCCGCCCGAGGTGCGGGTCGTTGAGATCGCGAACGACGACGCCTGGATGCGCGACTGTGGCCCGACGTTCGTGGTGAACGACCGCGGCGGCGTGCGCCTGGTCGACTGGCTCTTCAACGCCTGGGGCGGTGAGTACGACGGCCTCTACTCATCCTGGGACGCCGATCAGCTCGTGCCGCGGCGCGTCGCCGAGCTCACGGGCGTCGAGCGCTACGCCGCACCGCTCGTGATGGAGGGCGGCTCGATCCATGTCGACGGCCGGGGCACGGTGCTGACCACCGAGGAGTGCCTGCTCTCGCCGGGCCGCAACCCGCAGCTCGACCGGGCCGCGATCGAAGCTCACCTGCGCGACTACCTGAACGTCGAGACGGTCGTCTGGCTGGCCCGCGGCATCGACCCCGACGAGACGAACGGTCACGTCGACGACGTCGCCTGCTTCATCGCCCCCGGCGAGGTGCTGGCCGGCGTCACCGACGACCGCGACGACTGGCGCCACGACCTGCTGCAGGACAACCTGGCGCGCCTGCGAGCGGCCACCGACGCGCGCGGTCGCCGACTCTCGGTGCACACGATCCCCATGCCGGCGATGAGCGCCCTGACCGCCGACGAGGCAGCCGGCATCGCCACCGTTCCCGGTACGACGCCGCGACGCGCGGGCGACCCCGTGGCGGCCACCTACCTGAACTTCGCGCTATGCAACGGCGGGGTCGTGATGCCGGTCTTCGACGACCCCACCGACGAGGCGGCGCGCGACACGCTGGCCCGCCTGTTTCCCGGCCGCCGGGTGCTGACCGTGCCCGGTCGTGAGATCCTGCTGGGCGGCGGGAACGTGCACTGCATCACGCAACAGCAGCCGGCCGGCCATCCGGCCGGCGACCGAGACGAGCCGGCCGGGCGTGCCGCGGCCGGCGCGGTCGGCGACCCGACCGACAGCGACCAAGGGAAGGTGTCGTAGGTGAACGAGACGGTGGAGCTCGGCCTGATCCAGATGGCGATGGGCGACGACCGCGAGGCCAACGTCGAGAAGGCCTTCGAGCGGGCGCGCGAGGCGCGCGCCGCCGGCGCCGAGCTGATCGTCTTTCCCGAGCTGTTCTCGGGGATCTACTTCTGCAAGTATCCGACGGCCGAGCGCTTCAACGCCTGGGCCGAGGCGGTGCCCGACGGGCCACTCTGCACGCGCCTGGCCGCCCTCGCCAAAGAGCTCGGCGCCGTCGTCGTCGGGTCGGTGTTCGAGTACGTGCAGGACGGCTTCTACTTCAACACGGCGGTCGTGTTCGAGCGCGACGGACGCTTTCTGGGACGCTCGCGCAAGATGCACATCCCCGAGACCAGCCCGGGCTGGCACGAGAAGTACTACTTCTCGCCGGGCGACACCGACTACCCCGTCTTTCACACGTCGCTGGTCGACCTTGCCGTGCCCACCTGCTGGGACCAGTGGTATCCCGAGGTCGCGCGCATGGCGTACCTGCGGGGCGCCCAGCTCATCGTCTATCCGACCTGCATCGGCGACGAGCCCGGCCACCCGGAGATCGACTCGAGCGAACCCTGGCAGCTCGTCATGCGCGGTCACGCCGTGGCCAACTGCCTCTACGTGGCAGCCTGCAACCGCGTCGGCTTCGAGGATTTCCAGGGCTACTACGGGCGCAGCTTCGTGGCCGACCCCGACGGCGCCAAGGTGGCCGAGGCGCCGCGCGACGTCGAGACCGTGCTCCTCGCGGAGCTCTCGCGCGAGAAGCTGCGCGCGAGCCGCGAGCTTGCCCAGTACTTTCGCGACCGTCGTCCCGAGACCTATGGCGGCCTGCTCAAGCGCAGCCTGATCGAGTAGCGTCCAGAGCGACGGCTCGCAGGGGCGCATCGGTGCGCGCCGATCGCCACCTCGTGGTGCGGGCGCCCGCCGATCGCCACCTCGTGCCGCGGCCCATCGGCAACCGACCGAGGGCGCGCCGCGCTTCCTCTCCATGCCCCCGACTCTGTAGGCTGCTCGTCGGACACCCGAGGCGGCGCGCATCCCGCGCGAGCCTCACCAGGAGGGATGAATGACCCTGCATAGGCGGCGCCGCCGCGGAGCCAACGCCGGCGCGCTCCTCATCATCCTCGTGGCGGTGGCCGCCGTGCTGTTCGGCACCGGACACCGCTCACCGGGCTCGCCGTCCGGCGCTTCGGTCGCGCAGACCACGGTGCCGCTGCCGCGACCAAGCGCGACCACCACGGGCCGCGCGAGCACGTCCCGCGCCAAGACCGGGGCCTCCAGCCGCGCCGGCGGCGACCTTTCGCTGGTGGTCGAGCCCGACGCCGGCCTCGCGCCGATCTACGACCTGCTCCGCTCGGCTCGCCACAGCGTCGAGGTCGAGATCTACGAGCTCGAAGACGACCAGGCCGCCGCCCTGCTCGCCGCCGACGCACGTCGCGGCGTGCGCGTCCGCGTGCTGTTGAACCGGCACTTCGTGGGCCGCTACAACGAGCCCGCCCTCACCTACCTGCAGGCGCACGGCGTGGCCGTCCGCTGGGCGCCCGCACACTTCGACGTCACCCACGAGAAGGCGATCGTGGTCGACGGCCGCCGGGCGGCCCTCATGACCATGAACCTCACGGCGCGCTACTACAGCGACACGCGCGACTTCGTGGTGCTCGACGCACGGCATGCCGACGTCGCCGCAGTCGCGGCGACCTTCGCCAACGACTGGGCGGGCGGTGGTCTGCCGCCGAGCTCGCCGCCCGCTCTGGTCTGGAGCCCGGGCGCCCAGGATACCCTGGTCGGCCTGATCGCCTCGGCGCGCCGGCGCCTGCTGGTCGAAAACGAAGAGATGGCCGACGACGAGGTGACCAGCGCCCTGGTCGCCGCGGCCCGTCGCGGCGTCAGCGTCCAGGTCGTCATGACCCGTCAGCGCGACTGGTTTGCCGCCTTCAGCACGCTGGCCCGTGCCGGCGTCGACGTTCGCACCTACGCCGCGTCGGCGCCGCTCTACATCCACGCCAAGGCGATCGTCGTCGACCCCGGAACCGCCCATGCCCGCGCCTTCGTCGGCTCGCAGAACTTCTCGGCCACCTCGCTGCTGTACAACCGCGAGCTCGGCCTGCTTACCACGCGACGGCCCATCGTCGCCGCTCTGGCCGCCGTCATCGCGCGCGACGGCGCCGGCGCGGCGCGGTGGCGTCCGTAAGGCAGGCCGGCGCGCGCGGCGGCGACGCACGGTGACCAGAAACACCGCAATCAGGGCATGACCCAGAGAGAACAGGCCACAGATCGAGAGCAACGTGTCCCTGCCAGACCCAGAACCCGAGCGCGACGAAGGCCTTCCCGAGCCCCCATTGCGGCCGGCAGACGAGCCCGCCAAAGAGGCTCCCGACGCGACCCCATCAGCCGACGTGCATCAGCTCAGGCCGGCCGGTGGAGGGCTGCCCGGTGGCCGTCAGGGCTCGCCCCTGCCGCGCGGCCGCTGTCTGGCCGACCGTTGCGCGCTCAGTCTGGCCGTCACGCCGGCGCTCTCGGCGCTCGGCCCGGCCCGCGAGCAGGCGCGCACGTTTCTGCGCGGCTTCGATCTGCCCGAGCCGGCCGTCTTCGACGTCGTGCTCTGTCTCGAAGAGGCCTGCAAGAACGCCATCCGCTTCAGCGGCAGCGAAAGTGACATCGACGTCACGATCGCAGTGAGCCCGCGCGAGGTCGACCTGGTGGTGCGCGATCACGGCGTCGGTTTCGAGCCCGCCGCGGTCGACCCGGCCGTGCCGCCCGATCCGCTCGAGACCCAGGGCCGCGGGCTCTTTCTGCTCAACTGCCTCATGGACGACGTCCGTGTCGCCCGCGATCGGGGCGCCGTCGTGAGCGCCCGCAAGGCCGTCGCGCGCTAGAGCGACCCGAGCGCCCCAGGCGGTCGTCCCGGCCGCTTGCCCCTCGCCCACCCGACCGGTAGTCTGCCGAAAGGCAGGCCATACGATCGGTCGGGCTCACTGAGCTTGCACGCCCGACGGGAGGAGCCATGGGGATCCGTCGCAGCCTCGTTTCCGTACGCATGCTCGCCCTCCCGACCCCCGCCAGCGCCGCTCGTCCAGCCCGCCGCCGGCCCGTGCGCACCAGCGTCTGCCTGCTCATCGCCACAGCCGTGGGGGCGGGGGG
>DATIYD010000432.1:0-6285 GCA_035517975.1 Thermoleophilia bacterium
CCGGCGAAGCGGCCTTCACTCACCGTCGCGCCGCCTCAGGAAGAACTCGTTACGCACCTGCCACGACGCGCCGTCGTCCGGCGACTCGCGCGCGATCCAGCGGAACGAGTCGCTGGTGATCTCGGTGAAGCGCCACTGCCAGAGCGTGCCGTCGTCGTCGCGATACTCCTGGACGATGTCGTCGCCCTGCAGCGTGCCGGTCATGCGGCCGTATGACTGCGTGTTCGGGTCGATCCAGACGATCTGCCAGTTGTCGTGCTCGGGGTCGTAGACGCGGATCGTCGTGCCGTAGATGTCCCTGCTGGCATCGCGATCGGGATCGGCGCGGTCGTCGCGCGCCGGCCCGATCCAGACGTCCTGGATCGCGCGACCCTCGAGCACCCAGCCGAAGTAGACCTCGCAGCTCTCCTGGCGTTGCGTGCCGTCGCGGCGGTAGACGAAGACCGTGCCCTCCCAGGCGCCGGCGAACTGGCCGTAGAGCATGAGCTGCGACTCGTGCCCCGGCAGCGGTCCGGCCGCGCCGAGCACGTCGAGCATGGATTCCGTCGTGGCTGTCACGTTCCCCCTCCTTGCGACCGGTGCCGCCCAGCACCGTCTCGTGCGATCGCCCGCGATCGGTGTCTGTCGTCTTGCCGCCCCTTTCATACACCTTCGGGGCGGTCGATGAGAACGTCCGTGACGCCGGTTCGCCTCTCCGGCCGGCTACCACACGAAGGGGATGAGGCGCCTCTTCACGTCTCGCCGGTACGCGGCGTAGTCGGCGTGCTGCTCGAGCAGCCACTCCTCTTCGCGGCGGCGCTTGACGTCGAGGAAGATCGTCGCCATCGCCCATGGCGGGCCGGCGGCCGGCGACGAGGCGAGCGCCCAGGCCAGCAGCAGGAGCGACACTCCTCCATACATCGGATGGCGCACGAGTCCGTACGCGCCGTCGCGCCGCAGCGTGCCCGTCGCGACGGGGCGCGGGTAGACGGTGAGCTGGCGGCCCAGGCGGGCGCCGCCGCCGGCCAGCAGGAGCAGGCCCGCCAGTGCGACGGGGGCGGCCGCCGGGCGGAGGAACCTGCGTCCGCCCGCGGGCCAGGCGGGGCCGGCGACCCCCGCCACCGCGGCGACGCCGAGCAGTGTCATCTGCGCGACGACCCACCCGCCGCCGCGCCGGCCCAGCGCCGGCAGGTGTGGCGTCGCGGCGCCGGCGCCCGGGCCGAGATTCTCTGTTTGCCGGGTCATCATATCCGTCCCTCCATGGTCCTCTCGCTCACAGGCGCCGCTCGCTCAGTCCTGCACGTCAGCCAGCCGCGCCAAACCGCTTCGCCGCCGGCACGGCCGACTTCGGCCGTGCGAGCGCGCCGTGCGGCCACGTTTCCCCGCCGCCGCGCCGGGAAGCTGAATCGTAAGGAGGCGAAAAGATGAGCGAACCCACACAGAGCGACCAGCCGAGGATCGCGCAGACGAGCGGCGCGTTCTCGATGAGCTGCGCGGTGGAGGTCAACGTCAGGGCGAGTGCCGAGACCATCTGGCGCCTGCTGACCGACGCCGCGGGCTTTCCGCGCTGGAACTCGACGGTGAGCGGCATCGACGGCGAGATCCGTGAAGGTCAACGCATCCGCGTTCACGCCCCGGGCACGAAGCGCACCTTCACGCCGCGCATCTCGGACGTGGTGCCGAACCGGCGCATGGCGTGGATCGGCGGCACGGCTCCGTTCATGAAGGGAGTGCGCGTCTTCGTCGTGACGCCCCGCCCCGACGGCTCGACCGACTTCGCCATGAAGGAGCGCTTCTCCGGCATCATGCTGCCGCTGGCCAAGCGCGCGATGCCCGACTTCGGCCCCGTGTTCACGCGCTACGCCAACGACGTAAAGAAAGAGGCCGAGCGTGTCGGCGACACGCAGGCCCGAACGGCGTGAGCGAGCCTGCGCCGGCTGAGCGGCGGCCGGCGAGCGGTGCGAGGCCCACCGAGCGGCGGTCGGCGAGCGATGCGCGGCCGACCGATCAGCGGCCGGCGAGCGGTGTGGGGCCCACCGATCAGCGGCCGGCGAGCGGGGCACTGCCCTCGGACCTTGATGTGGAGGCCCGCGCCGCCATGCGCGCCGACGCGATCCTGCTCGAGCGTACGACACCGTGGCTGTTCGAGGTCGGCACCTGGGTCTTCGGCGGCCTGATCGCGTTCAACATCCTGCTCATCTCGGCCCTGCTCACGGTGGGCCCGAAAGATACCGCGATCCTGGTCGCGATCGCCGCCTTCGCCTGCGCGCTGCCGCTGACCGTGGCCGGCATGTGCGTGCTCAGGCTGGTCAAGGACATGAAGGAGGTCGGGCTCGACGATCTCACGCTGCAGGCCTTCAAGGACGCCGGGTATCCCGACGCCGAGGCCTACTTTCCGGACCCACAGGAGCGAAAGGCCCAGCAGAGCAAACGCTCGATCGTCGCTCTCTGGTACACACTGGGGATCGCGTTGCTCGGCATCGCGCTGACCGTCACCGGTCTCGTCGCCGCGCTGTGGTACATGGCCTGGTGGATCGGCGTCGTCGCGCTGATGGTGGCCTTGGCGAGCACGGGCCTGGTCGCGGCCGTCTTCGTGCACACGCAGCCGTCCGAATCGGCGGCGGAGAAAGAGGTGAAGCGCCGCTACCGCGACGCGCAGCGCCGGCCACGCCAGGGGCCCGGTCGCTGACGGCGCGGCGCAGGATCGCCAGGTCGCTAAAACCGCGGCGTGGGGTATCGTCTCCTGCGTGCCTCAGGTCTCGAACGAGGAGGACCGTGGGGCGGCCGACAGCAGGGGGGATCCATGCAGGCGATCGTGCAAGACGCGTACGGCCCACCCGACGTGTGGCACCTGGGCGAGGCCGACAAGCCGGTGGCCGGCGACGACGAGGTGCTGGTGCGGGTGCACGCGGCCGGGGTCGACCCCGGCGTCTGGCATGTGACGGCCGGCATGCCCTACCTGGTGCGCCTCATGGGCGTGGGGCTGCGCACCCCCAGGGCGCGCGTGCCGGGCAACGACCTCGCGGGGCGCGTCGAGGCGGTCGGCGCGAACGTGCGGCAGTTCCATCCGGGCGACGAGGTCTACGGTCGCAAGCCCGCCGGCGACGGCTCGTTTGCCGAGTACGTTGCTGTGCCGGCCGGTCGCCTGGCGCCGAAACCGGCCAACCTCACCTTCGAGCAGGCGGCGGCGGTGCCAGTCTCGGGCGTCACGGCGCTCCAGGGTCTGCGCGACAAGGGCCGGGTGCTGCCGGGGCAGAAGGTGCTGGTGATCGGCGCCGGCGGTGGCGTGGGCACGTTCGCGGTGCAGCTCGCCAAGGCGTTCGGCGCCGAGGTGGCCGGTGTCTGTGGCCCGGCGAGGGTCGACCTGGTCCGCTCGATCGGCGCCGATCACGTGATCGACCGCTCGAGCGAGGACTTCGGCGACGGCAGCCGGTACTACGATCTCATCCTCGACACGGCGGGGCGGCGGTCGCTGGCGGAGCTGCGCCGCGCCCTCACCCGTCGCGGGACACTCGTCATCGTCGGCGGCGAGGGTGGCGACCGCTGGCTCGGGGGGTTCGACCGGCAGATGCTCCGGGCGCCGGCGGCGTCGCTCTTCACAAGTCAGAAGCTGCAGGCGCTCACCGCCAAGGTGCAGACCAAAGATCTGGAGGTCCTGCGGCGCATGATCGAGGCCGGCAAGGTCACGCCCGTCATCGACCGCATCTACCCGCTCGCCGAGGCCCCCGAGGCCCTCCGCTACCTGCACGAGGGTCACGCGCGCGGCAAGGTCGTGGTCACGGTCGCGGCGGACTAGGCGCGCGACGAAGTCACGCCTGCCTGAGCGGCGACGACGGAGTCGCTCGGCGGACTAGGCGCGCAACGAAGTCACGCCTGCCTGAGCGGCGACGACGCAGTCGCTCGGCGGACCAGGCGCGCGACATAGTCACGCCCGCCTGAGCGACGACGGAGTCGCGCGGCGAACTAAGCCAGCCGCAGCTCCATGAAGACCGTGACCCGCAGCACGTCGGGCGGCACGTCGTAGTAGGGCCCCCGCTCGACGAAGCCGAGCGAGGCGTAGAGCCCGCGCGAGGCGTCGAGGAAGGTGCCCGTGTCGAGGCGCATGACGCGGTAACCCATGGCGCGCGCCTCGTCGATCGCCTGAACGGTGAGCGCCCGGCCGATCCCCTCGCCGCGGTGGGCCGGCCTCACGTAGAGACGCTTCAGCTCGCAGACGCCCTCGTCGGTCATCGGCCGCAGGGCGACGCAGCCGACCGGGCCGGCCTCGTTGGAGGCGAGCCAGCAGCGCCCCCCGGGCGGCCCGTAGTATCCCGGCAGGCCGGCGAGCTCGGCCTCGATCGACTGGTAGCCCATGTCGATGCCGTGGTGGTTCACCAGGCGATCGAACCACTCGCGCAGCAGGCCGCGGAAGGCCTCGAGTTGCTCAGGCGTCTCCGCTTTGACGATGTCGATCGCGGTCAAGCCGATCCCACCCGCAGCCGCCCCGCTACCCGACTACGCCTCGTAGCCCTCGGGCCACTGCTGGAGCGCCCACATGTTGCCGTCGGGGTCGTTGAACCAGACGTACTTCACGCCTCCGATGTCCTGGATATCGCTGGCCTGGACGCCGCGTTCGACGAGCGCGCTCCGCGCCTCGTCGATGTCCTTGACCACGAGATGCAGCCCTTTGACCGAACCCGGCACCATCTCCGTGATCGGCCCCATGCCGGTCCCGAAGACGATCGCGCACGAAGATCCGGGCGGGGTGAACTGGACGACACGCATGCCTTCGGCGACCACGTTGTCGTGCAGGTTGCCGAACCCGATCCTTTCGTAGAACTCCTTGGCGCGATCGACGTCCGAGACCGGCACCGGCACCAGTTCGAGCCTCATCTCGGGCACTGGGTGTTCGCTCATCGTCGCACGGCTCCTTCCCTTCATTTCTGTCGTCGCGATGCTTACCCGGCGTGCCGGGGCGGCGTTACCCATCGCCGTTCGTGCTCGCCGGCTTCTCGGCGGCGACGCGCACCGCCTTCCAGGCGGCGCGCTTGAGGGCAGAGGAGATGCTCGCGTTGGCCGGGCTGGTCGACGGCAGCCGCACGAAGCCCGTGGCGCGGGCGGTCGAGTCGGCAAGAGCGGCGGCGCACTGCGCCTGGAACAGCCGCTCGGCGGTGGCGCCGTTGAAGAAGACCGTGCCGATGGTGGGGTGATCGCGCAGGAACCTGCCCAGGTCGTTGGCGACGGGCGCCTTGATGTCCGCGTCGAGGCTGCCGACACGTTCGGCTTCGGCGAGCACATCCCACAGCGCGATGCCGGCCTTCTTCAGCATCCGCACGCGTGCGGCGTAGTCGAGCGGCCGCCCGTCGGCGAACAGCTCTTCCATGATCGGCCAGAACTCGTTGCGCGGGTGCGCGTAGTAGCGGCCTTCGCGCAGCGACTGCTCGCTTGGCGCGGTGCCGAGGATGAGCACGCGCGGCTCGGGGCCGACGATGGGGTCAAAGCCGATCATCAGGCCTGTGGCTCAGCGACAGGGCGATCGGTACGAGGTTCCCGGTGATCAGCAGGCCGACGGCGACGCCGCGCCGCCACTCGTGGCGCGGCAGCTCGCGGCGCGAGCGCCGCAGCGCGGCCAGGCCGAGCGGCGCCCAGAGCCCGGCCCCCGACGCGACGCCCGGCGAGTAGCTCCTGGTGGCGACGCTGCCGGCGAGGTGGCCGAGGCCGTTGGCCGCTCCGATCAGGCCGAGGGCCGGCGCCACCCAGGCCGCGTCGTCGCGCCGCGTCGCCCGATGCACGGCAGCCACCATCGCCGCCTCGAAGACGAGGTTGGCCGCGACGAACGTGCCCGGTGCGATCTCGCGACCGACCGTCCGCCGGATCCACCGGCAGAAGCCTTCGCCGGCCAGACCCTCCTCGACGATGTGCACGGCGAAGACCGCCGGAAACAGCCAGAGCCGGCGGCCGGTCAACGGGGCTCCTTCGGCGTCGGCCCGCGCTTCTTCCAGTAGTCGAACTCGGGCTCGTAGCGCACGCCGCCCAGGTCGGCCACGGCCAGCTCGAGCGTCTGCTGGGCGTCGACGATCGCCTGGTTGTAGACGCTGGGCGCGATCTCGCGCAGGCAGAACTCGAGCACGGCGCGCGCCTTGAGGTCGCCGATCTCCTGGTCGAGCTCGTCGGCGAAGAACTGCCGGATCGACTTGAGCAGGTACTCCTCGGTCTGCTGCTCGAGCTTGATCGTCATGGCGCACCCCCTGCCGGAAACCCTCCTCGGGGGAGCATACCAAGCGGCCGGGGCGGCCGTGGCTGGGCGGCCGGGGCGGCCGTGGCTGG